>VFHG01000194.1 GCA_009392075.1 SAR202 cluster bacterium | reverse complement strand
GTAGTCCATGATGATTCGCATGACCTTGCTCTCAGTGGGTATGTTGTAATCGTCCTTCATGATCCGCATAAAGGTTACATGATCGTTGTTAAGTTCGATCTCGACGGTTTGTTTTTCACCTGCCATAAGTAGTCCTCCTTTAAATTGCCTGGATGCTCACCACAAGAATAACCTCTTTTATGATATGCAGCGAATCACCGCCCGCACCCATGCACCTTGTTGCATCTCCCGGCGGCGGGAAACCACCCTGCCCGGTTCGTCTTTCCTCAAGGGCTACCGCCGATGGCGTTGGTCTGTACGGCGACGCCTACCGTACGCCGACGCCTGCTGGTCCCATGTATTCCGAAAAAGAAGCGATAGCAGTTGTGAAAGAGCATCTACAGGCGTCAGCATTTTGCGAGGCGAAGGTGCTCGCAGGGGGCGGTTCGAAGCAATGGTCCGCTAAGTGTATTCCTACTCTTCCCCAAAAAGTCTGAGTCCAGTCGTCTGGTCGGTCCAAGATGTGGTCTATTGGCATCACCAGTTCACCTCTCTAGGGGTTTTGGGGAGTCTCCTAGGCGAATAAGGTTCATCATCTTAAGTCACTAGAAATCCGTGTCGCCTGCGCTGGATCACCCACCCGCAATAATGGCACGTTGTTTCAGCGCTGATATATCTATCCGCCGCCCGTCAAATAACCACAAGTTGCGCATTTGTAGATTGCGCCGCTTTGTTGTGTAAATACACCACCACATTGAGGGCATACAGGGCTACCTTGGTAATCAATATTCTTTTGGGGCACTTGCCAAGAACACGAAGTATATGCGGCATCGTTATGGTTTTTCTGGACCATCAATCTTCCGCACTTAATGCATGGCGTAGCGAGCGGCCGCAGGTTTAATATGAAATCGCAGTAGGGATAGTTGGCGCAGTAGAAGAAAGAGCGGCCCCTGCCCCTGGCCTGACGCTCTACGAGTTCGCCTTGACATTCAAGTTTAGGGCAAAGGACTCCTATAGTATGTAGGATCGGCTTTGTATTGTGACAATCAGGGGGACCGGTGCAGGCTTTGAATTGACCGAATTTTCCGTTTTTCACCTCCATCGGTTTCCCGCATAGATCTAAGTGTGTGCACTTATCGCTGCTCGCGCAATCACAGACTTAGTCGATATGCCTATCCATCCTTTCCATGCTTCCCGCCATAGCGTGCCCCCTACCTCCGATGCTTCAGATCAAATCGTATATACACAAGAACTTGCCCATTAACCGCTCCAGGTTCGAGAAATGATTTTGCTTTCATAGCCAATGCGATTGTTATTTCCATCAAATCCATGAGGGTCGGAGGGAAGAACTTGAAAGCCAGTAAATGTAATCTGCTGACAGTCAAGATCGAATAGGCTAAGACGCCGGCTACATCAGAGCTAATATCAAACGAGGCTTTTCGCTCCTCGGCAGCGTCGGGGACGACAGCGGGGTAATTACTTGCCCCATTCTCCCCGACCTTTCCTCCGCTCCATCAAATCGAGACACGGCAGAATTTCAACCGAACCATTGAAAACATGGCCTTGCATAAGCTGATTTACAGCAGAGTGATCATAGGACTCTACTATTGCGTAATACCTATGCTCCGATATATAGCCCAATGCAGTTAGCACCTCCACCTTGTCATTCCCTTCGAGCCATCTCTCAGTGGGGCTACATCTTCGCCCCTTGCCCGCCTTGCCCCTTCGCAGGTTACATTGTCATGTTGGGCTTTTACATGGAATAGCATAGTGTTCTCCAGATCAGATATAGGATTGGCGAATACTAACTGACAGGCTTTTCTTGCGCCAACCCACGTCAATCCCATACGTTCCAGGGCATGGGTTTCCACTATCGATTCAGCCGCGGCGACCGGGTGCAGATTATCTCCGGCAAGCATAAAGGCGCGACCGGCACCGTGGACTCAAATGTGTTCCAGCGGAGCGTCGACTTCCCTATAGACCATACGCCCTGCCATCATGTGTTGCTGGACAACGATTTGGTGATTACCATCAACGTTAACCAAGTGGAGGCACTCAATGAGATTGTTTCACCGAACCCGCAAGGAAGCCGCAACGTCGATTTTGAGAGACGGCTTCAAAGATAGAGCCGACCCGACAGGGACAAATCTTGGGTTCTACGACCAGATTCCGGAAATCAAAGCCGTGTGGTTTAACGACGTTCCGTTGGATGGCTATGAAGGCAGATTGCTCTTACTAGAAATCCCAGATGAAGTCGTCCAGCAACTGGACACCACTGTCCGTATGGGGTTATGGGGGCGCAGTTCCTTGCCGCACTTCAGCAGATATAGGTCTAACGTTCCAGAAATCGATAAGGGACTCTCCGTAATTGATGAATTCGGCAAGCCCTACACGGAATATCTTATTCCCTCTGAAATGGCGAACCAGTATGGCCCGCCGATAGACATCACTGACAGCGAAGAAGAATATTTACCGAATAGGGGGCTTTTTTAATGGCGGTTCCGCCCCGAAGCCGAAGAGATGCGTGTTTTCTAGTCTCAAAGTTGTAAACTGAATTTCATGTCGGCAAAGAAGATTCCTTCTACTCACACCCCAATTTTGCGACCAAATCGTCGGTCGACTGGACATCGCCGAAGGTCACCAGAAATTTGCCCAGCGTGTGATTGTGCAGCGCATCCGTCTGGTCGGCGTTGCCGTCTGCGACCATCACAGTGCGGTAGCCCCACATAGCGGCGTCACGTGCGGTCGACTCGCAACACGTGCTGGTGGCAACGCCGGTGACGAGCAGGGTGTCGATGCCTAGCTTACGGAGCATGCCATCTAGTTCTGATGGGTACGGAATGAACGCTGAGTAGCGGTACTTGATCGCGATTTTGTCCTCCGGCAACACTGCGCAGGTGGAGTAGATCGGAAATCCGTCGCCGCACTTTGATAAAAGCGATTGACGCTTTGCCCACCCTGAGGCGCTCGTCGCTTCCTTGCGGTTGGCCCAGTCCTGAGGGTCTGCAGTGAGCGCTTCGGTCTGGATCCAGATCACCGTCCCGCCAGCCATCCTCGTTGCCTGGGCCAGGCGGTTAATGTTGGGCACGATCGTTCGCGCCTGAGGCGCACAGGCCGGCATGCCGTCGGCGACGAAATAATTCTGCATGTCAACCACTACGAGGGCCGTCTTACGTGCATCTAGCTTGTCATAGGCATTGAGCCGACCGTCGCGGATCTGCTTTGCCTTGTCCACGAACCAGGGATCGATGTTCAAGTGGTGCATCATTATCTCCGCAATATCGGGCTTGGTGTTGTACGACTTGCTTAAACACCCAATAACCTTCAGGTATTATATTCAGTATCGTCTTAAGTTAGTAAGAATCCATGTTTCCTACGCTTCATCTCAAACCCGCAAAAATGGCAAGCTTTTAGCTTATACAGAGTCCGAATGGTACTCCTATCGAACCCATCTAGATCTTCTGTAGATTGTGACTCGGTATAAGCGTGACCTCTGTAAGCCTCTTCCGCCATCCGGGTGTGTTCTCCGGATTCACACATCTCCCACTATCGGAGAGGGTTTCCGGAGAGATCTAATTTATAGGGATTACGCAATCCATCTCTGTTAAAAATCGTCACTAAGCTCTCATCTGATTCTTTCCCCCAACATATTTCTTCCGCCTCAAAAGCTGATATTAACTCAGGAGGTAAAACCGTCAACAAGTTGTTTGAAAGATTCAACCCGCCTCGGACGTATCTGTTGATAAATGGCTGTATGTTAACCAGATTCGCGATAGACGGCGGCAGCCTATCTACCTTCGCGGATAAAATCTGCGGCGCGTTCGGCAATCATCATCGTAGTGACGTTGGTGTTGGCACGGACCACGTCGGGCATAACCGAAGCGTCTACCACTCTTAGTCCTTCCACTCCGCGCACATTCAGATGCTGGTCGACCACAGCTCCCCCGTCGGTATCCGGTCCCATCTTGCAGGTACCAGAAATGTGGAAAGAAGAACTCACATTTTTGAGCAGCCAGTCGTCCAGAGACTGGTCCGAAACCAGGTCGGAGTCAAGAGGAGCGGTCCGTTCTTCAATGATCCCGAAATACGCCGGGCCTTTCAAAAGGTCAACGCACTTTCGGACTGCTTCCCGCAGGCGCTCTCGGTCCCAAGGGTCCTCAAGGTAATGGTAGTCCATGCGGGGTTGTCTGCGAGGGTCAGCCGAAGTTAGTCGAAGTTCACCCTTTCCTATCGCCAGGTACAGTCCACAATTGATGGTATGACTTGGGTTGTCGCCCTCCTTGATAACGGTGTTCATTGAGGCTGGTGAAAGGATCATGTCGTTGGGAGTTTTGGAGCCGGTGGCACTGAACCTGAGGCGAAGCGCTCTCATCCCGTTTGGGTCGTCGTAGAGCCCTTCTTTCACCGTGAACTTCACAGTCACGTTTGGGTGATCACGCATATTTTGCCCAACACCGGGGCGGTTGGCCACCACCGGTATGCCAATCTCCGCCAGATGATCGGCAGGGCCGACGCCTGAAAGCATCAATATTTGAGGTGAGCCTATCGCTCCAGCGCACAAGATAATCTCGTCGCCTTCTACAATGAAGCGCTCGCCACCGCTCTCCACCTCCAGTCCCGTGGCCCGGTTGCCGGAGAAGATGACCTTCAACGCCTGAACCCTAGCCTTAACGGTCAAGTTGATGCGGTAGCGACTGGGGTCGAGATAGGCGAGGGCCATGCTCATTCGTATCCCGTCAATGTTGTTTTCGGCCCGGAGGCTGACGCCAGTGGAGTCAGCCTCGTGGACGTCAGGATTATCTGGGTAGCCGGCTGCGATGCACGCTTGATAGAACGCTTCTTGGGCCGGTGGCCAGGTTCCCCGATGGTGACGCCGGACCGGTACAGGTCCCTCTGTGCCGTGGAAATCTCCGGAATAATCTTCGTCTCTTTCGAGCTTCCGGAAGTACGGCAGGCAATGTACATATGACCATTCGTAATTGCCCCAAGACGCCCAAGTGTCGAAATCCTCAGGAGCCCCACGGATAAAAGTCTGGCCGTTGATTGCACTCGTGCCGCCCATGGCCTTTCCCCGCGGCACCGGCATCGGCTCCGGTTGGTGAGGGGTGGCCGTACCGGTGAACGACCAGTTGAATGGGCCGCCCGATTTCCTAGCCTCGAGGTTTAGCATGCCCCAACCGTATTTCAACGAGTCGGGTAATTGTTCAAAGTCCGGGTATTCTGGTCCCGCTTCTAGCAACAAGACCGAACGGGCTGGGTCTTCCGATAATCTGGTGGCCACGATACAACCGGCGGTCCCTCCACCAACGACTATATGGTCGTACTTCATGATTGATTGCCTCCCCAAGGAATTCATAGATGTCTTGGTATGTATCGGGTAGGGGTATCATGCCAAGCGTACTTGCGATCGAGTTTCTACTTATGGGTATTTAAAGTTAGCAAGTGAAATGTTTAGCGTCCCTGTGTGTAAGCGCAGACTAAACCACCGGGGTTCAAAAAGTCGAGGGAATCGGAATTAATCTTTACGAGTGTACTGGCCAGTCTGAGTTTATCTAGTGAAATCCGGGGATTCAGGTACTTTTAGACCCAGGATAGCCGCGGCTACGATGGCCGCTAGCAAACACACTACTCCAACCATGGAAAATCCGCCGAGAGCTAGTGCCAGTCCTCCGATGGCAGAGCCTCCAATCGCCCCCAGTTGATTGCTAGTGGCCCAGAAGCGGAGAGCTGTAGCGGTTGACGACTCCGAGAGTTCGGTCAATCGGGTGGTCAGGATTGGCCAGCCAACGCTGAAAAAACAAGCGACACCCAAGGCCAACGCTATTACGAGCCACTCGGATAACCCTGCAGAGAACAGTATGACCGAAGCAATCCCTCCTCCCAAGAAACAGAACATAGTCGTGCCAAGCCGGCTGGGGCGCCCGGCCACTATTCCTCCGGCAAACGCACCGGCGATAGCGCCTATCCCGACCAACACCAGGGGCAGAACAGTTTCCTCGGTGCTCAGTCCGTATTCCTCCGTGAGATAGGCTGCTAGGTAACTAAGCGTAGCGAAGTACACCGTGCGCTGGGCCACATTTCCGCTGTTGGGCGGGAGCATCCCTGACCCTTAAGCCTGTTACGATGCGGAAGGCAAACATCATCTCGTAATTTGCTGATACGGCAGATACCATTAGACCCAGAGTGATGAGTCCAAGCCCTGTAAGGGCTATGGGTCGTCTTCCGTAGGAATCTGATATCGGACCAACCAGTGGTGCGATGATCGCCCAGCCTATGAAATTCGCGGATGCGAACTGACCTGCCACAGCCAGAGACGTATCGAATTCATCTGACAGATCGACCAGCAATGGCCCCATCATCAAAGAGACAGCCATCACTAAGAAG
>VFHG01000193.1 GCA_009392075.1 SAR202 cluster bacterium | reverse complement strand
GAAGGTCCACGACCTGACGTTGGACCATGTGATTCCCCGGCGTCAACACGGCCCTCACACCTGGGAAAACGTGGTGACGGCCTGCAATAAATGCAACCTCCACAAAGCGGGGCGCACGCCGGCCGAGGCGAGGATGCGGTTGAAGACTACTCCGCGAGCGCCGGACCCCAATCCCTACCTGATACTTCAGAATAGGGTGATCTTGGATGAGTGGGAGATATACATTCCCTGGTCCATCAGAGACTGAAGCCTCTAGGGCCTGGAAATCAATGGACAGTCAGTTGCGGGACGGTTAGTTCCTGTTCACGTCGGCCAGGGGTAATTCCAAAACTCAGCTCACACTCCCTACCCGTGTCATACCTGGCCTGCTTCAATCGGTAGATTCAGCATCAAAACTTCCATCGCCAGCCTTGGGCTGACGTTACTATCTAGGTCCGACAAGGTCTGCATCACGCGGTTTATGAAAAGCACGATCTCTGCCGTGCTCAAGGTTGAGGCTTGGCTGCTTAGGGATTCGGCGTGGTCCGAGTTATGAAGGAATTCATCCGCTCCTTCCTTAATTAAGAGAAGGTCCCGCCACCAACGAAGCCAGAGGGCCAGCAAGGCCTTGGCAGCCTCACGGTCGTTCCCGAAGAGAGTGGCTATCTCGTTTGCGTAAGTGAACCGAGTTTCCAATCCCGCGCTCAAGGTTTCTTGCATCTTTTCTAGGTCGGCCTGCCGCTGTTCCAGCACCTGGTCATCGTCCAATGCGTTGATGGCCCAGCCCAAGCAACCCTGGGACAGCCTAAATAACTGCTCGGCCTGGTCCGACGTGGTCTGGCGTTCATTGATCAGTATCTCCACCATCGCATCTTTTGAAAGCGGGGCTAGGCCCATGCTCTGGCACCGCGATCGGACCGTGGGTAGCACGGCGTCTTCATTGGCGGTCAGCAGGATGAACAATGAATGCGGGGGAGGTTCTTCCAAGGTTTTCAAAAATGCGTTGGAGGCGTCTTCACTCATCGCTTCAGCGCCGTCGATGATTACCACGTTAAAGGACCCTTCGTAGGGGTTTAGGCTCACGCGGCGGGTAGCTTCTCTGATTGCGTTGATCCCTATCACCGTTTTTGGCGATCGTTCACCGTCGATCTCTTGTCCGGGGAACAACACAAATATGCCTGCGTGATGCGCTTGGGCGATTCTGGTGCATTGGTTACATGAACCGCAGGGAACGCCGGGGCCCTCCAAGCAATTCACGGCCTGTGCCAGATTCAGGGCAAGGGCCATCTTACCCACATGAGGTGGGCCGCTTAGTAGGTAGGCGTGAGATTGCCTCCTTTGCAGTAGGCTGGGCTCAATACGGTTGAGCAGATGGTCTTGACCGAAGATTGTCCACATATAACTCGGATTCTCAGAAAAGGGGATGGCGCTGTTGGCGTTTGTCAAAAAGCGGGGTCTAGTCCACGTCGCAGTGCATCATGTCTTGGTAGCTCTCACGCCGGCGGATCAGGCGGCTCTTGCCGTCTTTCACCAAGACCATAGGCGGGCGGGGGTTCATGTTGTAGTTACTGGCCATGGATGGGCAATAAGCCCCCGCTGCAGGTATCGCCAAAAGGTCGCCGGGCTCCAACCTCGGTAGCATTATATCCGAGGCCAGCAAGTCTCCCGACTCGCAATATTTACCGGCGATAGTAACTTTCTCAGCCGGTTCAAGGTTGGCTTTGTTGGCGGCGATTACTTCGTACTCCGCTTGATAAAGGGCCGGGCGTATGTTGTCGCCCATGCCCCCGTCCACACTGACGAATTTCCGTATTCCGGGCACGTCTTTGATGCCACCGACGCGGTATAGGGCCACCCCGGCAGGGCCGATGATGGACCTGCCGGGTTCGATAACCAGAGTAGGCAACTCCATACCCAAGTCCTGGCAGGTCTGAGTCATGGTAGATACGATAGCTTCTGCGTAGTCGGATATTGGAGGCGGCTCTTGTCCTCGGGTGTAGCCGATGGCGAATCCGCCGCCGGGGCTGAACCGCTGCATCTCAAGGCCTTCTTCCCTGAATTCAGCGGCGAATCTTAGCACCAGGTCCGTGGCCACCCGGTACGGTTCCAACTCAAAGATGGGCGAGCCGAGGTGGAAGTGCAGCCCGCGCAGGTTCAGGTTCTTGGCCGCCAGCCCCATGCGGATCGCCTCGGCAGCGTGGCCTGTCTGGATCGAAAACCCGAATTTAGAATCCAAAGTGCCGGTTGTGGTGTACGCATGGGTGTGTGGGTCTACGCCAGGGGAGACTCTGATCAAGATGGCCTGCGTCTTGCCGGCCTCTCCCGCTAATCGGTCCAGAAGCTGGATCTCATGGAAGCTGTCGACGACGACCCAGCCTATGGAGTGTTCCAGCGCCTCCGATAACTCCTGAGGAGTCTTGTTGTTCCCGTGAAAATAAACCTCGTGCATCGGCACCCGGGCGATGATCGTTGTGGCCAGTTCTCCCCCGGAAACCACGTCAAACCCCATGCCTTCTGCCTGGAGCACCTTGGCCAATGCGGGGTTGATATAGGCCTTGCAGGCGTAACTGACGTTTGTGGCGGGG
>VFHG01000192.1 GCA_009392075.1 SAR202 cluster bacterium | reverse complement strand
ACAGTGGTCCTGGCAACCGAATAGCAAACAATTTCGACATATCCTTTGCAGCTAAAGAGGCGGCCTATTAAACTGGGCTGTCTTTCTTTTTACAAATTTGAAATTAGTATAAAACTGCTTATGTAACGTGAATTACCGTGTCAGCAGACTGTGCTAGGGTGACTCCATATTAATGGTTGGCATCACCGATGCCTTCTCATCATCTGTCCCGCCGATGGCGAAAGGATTTTTTATTCATGGACCGCACTATTTCTTCTTTTCTCCAGCACCTCATCGTCGAAAAGGGTTTCTCCCGCAACACCTCAGATGCCTACCGAAATGACCTCGGCCAGTTCTGGGAATTTCTCCAGGACAATGGTAACGGCCACTCCAACGGCAACGGCCATAGCAACGGCGCCGGCGATGGAAATGGTAATTACGCCTGGGCCATGGTCGACATTAACGTCCTCAACAAATACATCGAGAACTTAAGAGTCCGCAAGGGTTACCGCGACACCACCACCGCCCGGAAAGTAGCATCCATCAAATCTTTCTTCGGCTTCTTATCGGAGAACAGCATCATCACCGAAGACCCAACCGAATCTCTTGGGTCTCCTCGTGTCGGCCGCACCCTGCCCAAATTCCTGCCGAAAGAAGACGTGACCCTCCTTCTAGACACGGCCTACAAATCGGGAAGCAACGAAGGGAAGCGCGACGCAGTGATCATGGAATTGCTCTATGCTACCGGTCTACGCGTCGGCGAACTGGTGTCATTGGACCTGCAGGACGTGGACCTGTCTGAATCCTACATACGGTGCATGGGCAAGGGCTCGAAAGAGCGAATCGTCCACCTGTACCCCAAAGCCCTCGAAGAGCTCAGGCGCTACCTGAAATCCGCCCGTATCGCGCTCCTGGGCCACCGCCGCACCGAGCCTTCGCTATTCGTTAACCACCGGGGCGAACGCCTGACCCGCCAATGGGTCTGGACCATCCTGAAGACCTACGCGCGGAAGGCCGGCATCGAGCAGAACATCACGCCCCACACTCTGCGGCATAGTTTCGCAACCCATCTGCTTCAGAACGGGG
Organism: SAR202 cluster bacterium; assembly: GCA_009392075.1. The sequence goes on along the minus strand of VFHG01000192.1, from coordinate 15,602 downwards.
CATCATTACGGCACGTACAGGAGTTGCTGGGCCACTCCAGCATCTCCACCACCCAGGTGTATACCCACCTGACCAACGGCTACGTGCAGAAGGAATACGCCAAGAGCCACCCAAGGGCCTGATCTGAATCATCGGGCTTATAGGCGGACAAACTAGGTAAAAAAAGGGCAGCCCAGCACGGCGTGAACGGCACATATGCCGGTAATACCGTGTCTGCGGGCTGCCCTTTTTTTCGGATTACTGCTATAGTTGATTGGCTGGTTGGAGACTGATGACAGGCCTGGCTAGCTCAATGTGAGATAATATTCCCCTCCTCAGGAGGTACCCGCCAATGGCTGGTAAATCACGACGCACCGCATCCCGGCAGTCACAACTTCAGCGGAAAAAGACCACCAAAGGACCTAGTGGTATACCCGCAGGCCGTAGAATGGCAGTTCCGGCTAACGCCGATGCCGCCGCCGTTCCCTCCGGAACACCCGCTGGCTTAGATGAAGCCGAGTTCGACGACCTGGACGTTCTAGCAGAAGCCGAAGCCGCAATGGCCCCTCAGGCATCTCGCCCTGCCCCCGCAGCCCGTACCCCTAGAGGCGAATTCGCGGGTCAAGGCCAGGGCCGCCTCAGAGGCGAGCGGCCAGCGGCCTACCTCTACGTTGGAGCTGAATTCCGGCGCATAGGGTTGCTCACCGGCGTGATTCTCGCCGCCCTGGTTGTCCTTGGAATAGTCCTCTAACCCACATGCCGCTACCGCTGGTCGAACAGCGCTTGCGGGCGACCCCAGAAAGTCCCGGCGTCTACTTGATGAAGGACCCGAGGGGCACGGTGTTGTACGTTGGCAAAGCCAGCGTCCTCCGCCACCGTCTCAAACAGTACTTCGGCTCTACCACCAACCTGCCGAATAAGATTCGCCGCATGCTCGGACACCTCCACGATTTCGAATATATCGTCACCGACTCTCCGGCCGCGGCGCTGATCCTCGAGAATACCCTCATCAAGCGGTACAAGCCCCGGTACAACGCCCGGCTGAAAGACGACAAAACCTACCCGTATCTGAAGATCGACCTCAGCGAAGAGTTTCCCCGGGTCTACATCACCCGTAAAGTGCTCAAAGACGGCGCCCGTTATTTCGGGCCCTTCGCCACTGCAGGCACTGTGCGCAAGACAATGGACTTGGTGAAGAGGCTTTTCCCCTACCGCTCCTGCACCAAGAAAATCACCGGGAAAGACGCGCGGCCCTGCTTGGAGTACTACATCAACCGCTGCGTGGCCCCATGCACCGGCGCTGCCAGCAAAGAGGACTACGCCAAGGTCATCGGTCAGGTTGTCATGTTCATGGACGGCGAGACTTCGGCGGTGACCGATGACCTGAAAACCAACATGGACCAGGCCTCGGAAGACCTCGAGTTCGAGCGCGCCGCTGTCCTGAGGGACCGCATCAAAGCCGTCGAGAAAGTGGCCGAAGAGCAGCGGATCACGGTCGATGCCAACCCCATCAGCGACATGGACGTTATCGCCATGGCCCAGGGAAACAACGAGTCCTGGGTCGAGGTGTTCTTCATCCGGAAGGGCAAGCTGATCGGCCGGGACCATTTCTTCATGGAAGGCACCCAGGACGACAGCGAAGAGCTGGTATTGGGACAGTTCATTAAACAGTTCTACCAAACCGCAGCCCTGGTGGTGCCGCCCCGGATAGTGGTCCACAAAATGCCGGAAGACGAGGAAACTATCACCGAATGGTTGCGTCAAGTGCGTGGTGGCGCCGTGCGGCTGGTCTGTCCTCAGCGCGGTATTCACAAACAGTTGGTGCAGACCGTGGCCAGCAACGCACGGCAGGGCCTGGCCCAGCACCGGATCACCTGGATGGGCGACACCGATATCATTCAGCAAGCGATGTCAGACCTTGAAGAAGAGTTAAGCCTGCCGCTACCGCTTCGGCGCATGGAATGCTACGACATCTCCCACATCCAGGGCAGCAACACTGTGGCCAGCATGGTGGTTTTTGAAGACGGCAAACCCAAACCAGCCCATTACCGCCGTTTTAAGATGAAGACCGTGGAAGGCGTTGACGACTTTGAGAGCATACGTGAAGTGCTCCGCCGCCGATTCAAGCGTCTGGCTGCCGCAAGGGCTGCTGAACAGCGTGGTGAAGGCGAAGGACTTAGGGTCGACAGTTTCGGCGTGATCCCGGACCTGGTGCTGATCGACGGTGGAAAAGGTCAACTCTCCGCGGCCCTTGAGGTCTTCTTGGAGCTGGGTCTGGACGATATTCCTTTGGCTTCTTTAGCCAAAGAGAATGAGGAGCTGTTCGTCCCCCACGCCCCGGAGCCCATCGTCCTGCCCCGCGACTCCCAAGCCCTGTACTTGGTACAGAGGATCCGCGACGAGGCCCACCGGTTCGCCATCACTTACCACCGGAACCTGCGCAGCAAGAGCAGCCTGAAATCTCCCTTGGACAACGTCACCGGCATCGGCCCAAAACGCAAGCGGATGCTCATGCGACGGTTCGGTACCCTGAAGGGTATCAAAGAGGCGGCGGTGGATGATCTGGCATCGGTCCCCGGCATGACTCGGTCTCTCGCCATCAGGCTGAAGCAGACCATCTAACAAACTGTTCAGGTGTGCCTGCGCTATGCCTGGTGCTTTCCTACTCTACACTTCTACTTAGTACCCTGTTTGCCTTTGTGTAGTACCTGCGTTACGATGGGTACCCATGAAAATCAATGGGTATCCCTGTACTCGCGGTTTAAGTGTAAACATGGTCAAAGTCTCCATATCTCTCCCCAACAACACGCAGATCACCTTTGAGTCAGAAGAGTCCGAGGTACTACGTGAAGTCGTCAGTCTGGCGCTGCGAGATCTACCCAGAGACTTGATGCAGGCGCCTGCATCTGTATCGCCGGGTGCGCCAACGGAAAAAAGTACCAGCGTAGCCGCGCCGGAGCTTCCCACGGGGACATCAATTCCACCTGTACCGCCCGCAGAGCCGATACCCGCGCCCGAAACCACGATTGCACGGGAGACCGCCCAGCCGAGTATTGGCGCAAGTAACAGGGAAGGGACTGCTACAGCGCCCCCTGAGTTCTTGTCCGAAAGGGGCGCGACGAATTTCACGGCCTTCTGCCGGGACGCCAAGCCCCTGGGTGACATGCGGCGGGTGGTGGTAGCTGCCGAGGGCGCAAGCCGTCATTTCGGTGTCGAAGGCATAACTGCCGATGACCTGGCCTGGCTCTTCGATCTGGCCGAGTGGCGCCGGCCGGGCAACTTCACCCAGACCCTCCGCAACGCCGCGCGCTCCAAGTTCGGATGGCTAGAGCGCATCCCCGGCCGCTCAGGCCGCTACGCCACCACCGCGCTGGGCCGCTCCAAAACCCTCCCCAACAGCTGAGCCGGCAGGCAGGCCGCGTGGCCGCACTTCCATCCGTTGAACTTCTCGGTGGAAATCCGTTTGGAATTTTTTTCGGAACCCCCGCGTTTTCTTCACACTCTCTCCTACGAATTCCGTATAATGGCTGGCGGGCAACCCCCTGTGAGGAGAACACCAAGAACTGAATGGAAATATTAACAACTGCGCCCAAGAGGGCCATGGCGATTACGCCCCATCCCGACGACTGCGAAGGCGGATGCGGCGGGGCGCTCGCTAAGTGGGTTAAAGAATTTGGCACCGTGGCCGCGGTGGTGATGTGCACCAACGGCAACAAAGGCACCGGGGACAGGGAGATGACTTCCGAGCGATTGGCTGCCACGCGGGTGATAGAACAGAACAATGCCTCAGACATCGTGGGCGTCACTGACGTGGTATTTCTAGCTCATCCCGACGGCGGATTGGAGGACACCGAGCTGTTCCGTAGTCAAGTTACCCGCGAGATACGCCGCTTCAAACCGGACCTGATACTCGCTGTCGACCCTTACCGCACGACTTCGCACACCCACCGCGACCACAGGAAGAGCGGACAGGTCGCCATCGACGCAGCATTCACCTATGCCTGGAGCTACCAGTACTTCCCGGAGCAAATCACCGAGGAGGGACTGGAGCCGCACCGGGTCGAGCAGGCATTCCTCTGGGGCGGCGAAGACCCGGACGTTTTCGTTGATATCAGGTCCTACCTGGACGTAAAGGTTGACTCTCTAGGCGCCCACGCTAGTCAGATGAGGTCAACCCGGAAAGAGCGACTCGAGCGGGTCAGAAACAACTCTGGCCGCCACAAAGAGAATACCGGCCTGGACTACGCTGAGGGCTTCCGGCGCATCACGTTCAACCTGGGCTCACTGGAGTGGCAACTGGTCCACACCTAGCCTTGGGGCACAGACCGTAGTCCTATTTAGTCGCCGCTACTACGCCGTGGTCTGCCATAGCACTTCGTAGGTCTGTTCCTCATCTTCGAAGCCTTTAAGAGTTCGGCGGCCAAAATCCAAGTACTGATGCTCGGTATTGGACGGGCCTTCAGCTACTTGCCGCAACAGGTCGGACACCAAAACTTGGCCACCCTTAGACTCATCCATTATCCTGGCGGCCATAGCCACGGCAGAGCCGAAGTAGTCTTCTTCCTCTTTAATCACTTCGCCGGCGGAGCGTTTCCACGAGACAAATATTCTCGGCCCACGGTATTGATCGAAGTGAGGGACATTTTCACGATTTCAGGCTCCGATAGTGGAGGGGACACCGTGATCGGTCCGCAGTTGGTGGTCTTCGACGATGCTGGGGAAATTGACTCCTGGAATCTGCCTTAGCCATGGTCGCGGTCCTCGAATACCAAGCCTCTCTTATCGCGCCGTCCCCATCTCTCCCCTGGTGAAAGACATCCCCTGCGACCGCATCATTGACGTGGTGTTGCTGCGTGCGATGGCGCGCAGAAAGTTGGATACGATGCCTGTGTTCTTCCGGACATCTTTTCTGGGCGCTGGCAGCGAAAGCTCCGACGCTTCGTCAATCAACCCCCACCAAGGCGGCAGGCTGCTGCGGGTGACCACGCCCTTGGGGGCGATCAGATAATGGAAATCGGCGATGCCCATGAACCTGGAGTCGTGGAACTTGGTGCTAAATGTGGCGACACGGTTGCGGTAGGCCTTTTCTTTGCCGGAAACCCGCTGGTAGTCGGACAGAGCCTGCTTGAAGGCGGGAACATCACGCCAGAAATCAGGACTGGTTTCCTTAGCAAAGCCCAAGGCCTGGCGCAGAGTCTCCTTGGCCAGGTCAGTGCGCCCCATGACGTTGCGCTCCCGGTCTTGTAATTCCGTTAAGTCGCCGCCGGTGTGATCGTCCCTGGAGAAGTCAGACCGGCTGGATTTGACCTCAATGATGTAAAACGTGTTCTGGGGGCCTACAGCCGCCAGGTCCACGATACGCCCGCCCGGTCCTTCCAGCTTTACCTCTAGCCCAATGACCCGGCAGCCAGCCTCGCGGTAAAGCCATTCCCAAGCCGCCATCTTCAGATCATAGGTCAGTCCGGTTTCATTTCCCCGCTTGAAGGGACCGGATTCCGTTGCCAGTTCCACTACCCAATCATCCCCTCAGCAACAATTTCCAAACGCGGTTAGGGCTTCTCAATGATGGAACCGCCGGCATCGATTTTCAACGAGCGGCTGTCGGTGCCATTTGTCAGATGAAGCGGCATGCCTACCGGCTTCTATTCGTAGGTGATGATCTCAAGGAGATGCCCGTTGTGGTCGTTGAAATAGACCGATAGAGTTTCGCCTTTGGCGTTAGTGCTGGCGCCTGGGTCGCGTATGTTGGCCGCTTCTCTGGGCTCGTCTCCAAAGGGGATTCCCGAATCCTTTATCGCTTGGAAAAATCTATCAAAATAGGCGCGGTCCAACGCGAGGGCGTAATGATGGCTTAAACCGGGAATCTCGTCCGAACGCCAAAGGTCTAAAGTGGACGAATCGTTCAGGCGGATCGCGGCGAAGACGTCGTTCATTCCGGTCCTGCCGTCGTATTTGAATCCGAGATCGTTGGTGTAGAAATCACCTGACTCGTCTTGGTCTCTTACCGGGGCGATCGTGAGGTCTAAAACTGCTGTCATAGCGCTTCTATTCCATCAAAAAACGTTTTCCGGATACCGTCGCCGTTCCTAAAGCGTCTGAAATTCGTCCCGAAACTGCGCCGCTCTGAGAATGCCGGATATTAACGGCGCTACTACCCAGTGTCAAATATCTTCTCCTGTTGCATCATTCCTATGGGCCCGCAGACTCGTTCGCGAATCGAGTTCTCGAATGATGTCCGTGGTAACATGTGCGTCTGCTGCTCGCCATGCAGTTCGGCAACCGCGCATCCAAGGTGCTATCGATGAAATTCGGGTATTTCAACCAACTCCAGATGCCCAAGCCCTGGCGTGAAAATGGGGAGGTCTTGCTGTACAAAGAAGCCATGGAACAGGCGGTGCACGCCGAATCCGTGGGCTTCGATTGCTACTGGCAGACCGAGCATCATTTCTATCCGGAGATCGGCCATAGCTCGTCGCCCGAGTTGTTTCTGGCGGCGCTGGCCCAGCGGACTACAACCATACGGCTAGGGCTGGCGGTGGTAGTACTCCCCTGCAATCACCCGTACCGGGTGGTCGAATATGTGTCCACCCTGGACCATCTCTCGGACGGAAGAGTGGAGTTCGGCACAGGAAGGGGCGCCTCACCCTACCACATAGAGGCTTTCGGGGTTACTTCGGACGAGTCCAAGGAGATATGGGACGAATCACTGGACGTGATCTGTTCCATGTTCTTGAACGACCCTTTCCCCGGCTGGCAGGGCAAGTGGTACCCAGACCTGTTGGAGCGCCACTTAGTTCCCAAACCGGTCCAAAAACCCCACCCACCGTTGTGGGTTGCCGGTAGTCAGCCAGCCACCTATGCCGAGGCGGCTCGGAAAGGTCTGGGAATTCTAGGATTCAACGGCACCGAGCCCGATGAGATTGAGCCATCGATCCGCGCCTACCGTGAGGTCCAGGCCGAATGCACGCCCGTGGGCGGTTACGCCAACCATCAAGTGGCAACTTTCATCATCGGCAACATCAATGCGGATTATACCGTCGGACGCGACCTGGCCTGCGCGGCGGCCCGATGGTATGCCGGCGACAACGACTCTGAGTTGCAACGGGTCCGCTTTGGCGCCCACACAGGCGAGTACTACGAAAGCCAGCAGGCTACCGGGCAAAGGCCCGGCGTCCGCCCAGCCATCCTCAATAGGTCGAACGAAGACCTGATTCGGGACGGTCTGGTTATCGGCGGTGACGTCGATTCGGTCTGCCGTGGGGTGGAGCGATGGGCGAAGCTGGGAGTCGACCAACTCTTAATCATGATTCAGGCCGGAGACACCACCCATGACGAGGTCATGCGGGCATTGGACCTCTTTGGCTCTAAAGTCCTGCCTGAATTCCAGTAGCGCACTCACGACCGGGCTCGAAGCTAAGCATGGGCGAACTTTGGCCGGTGACGCCGGCTACTGAACTACCGTCCAGTTGTCTCCTTCGGCGTGGGTGATCATGTCGTTCAACTTTCCCATCCACGCTCCGAAGAACGCCCCTGCTTCAGGGATTTCCATTACCCGGTTCAATTCCGCATCCATGTCGCCTAGGTCCTCTAAGGCCCATTCCACGACCACGCGGTCCAACCTTCCGCTGTAATAATCCGTGTAGATGCGGGTCTCCCAACCGATGTCGTAACCCTTCATCTGTGCTTCGGCTTCCTGAAAATGCTGTACCAGCGGCGCTGCCTGGCCGACCTTTGCGTAGAAAGTCCGGCGATCCACTGCGGCCATGGTTCCCCCGAATTCTCGGTTATCACGTCGTATCCAAACTCCAATTGGCACACCTGGATTGCCTTAGAATGCTCACTAGGCTTTTTACTATTGAGGCCGTACCAGGGCCTTGCGCTCCCTGCCTGCATTCTCAGTCTCAAGATCGAGCTTCAGACCGAACCCATCGGCCAATCTTGTCAGGTAATTAAATAAACCCACGATGTGACCAACTTCTAGGCAAGCAGAATCGTCAAATCCGGTGTCCCGCAGTGGTTGCCAATCGATCTCAGTCATCTCTGTAGGAGTGGAACTTAGCTTCTCCGCGATGGTGCACAACGCCTGGTCCCTTTGGGATAGGTTCTGTAAATCACGCCATCGTTTTTCTTTGATCGCTTCAACGAGTTCAGGGTTTCCGTCTTCGGCACGCAGAAACTCTGCGTGAGATTCGGTTCAATAATGGCAATCTTGAGCGACAGCCGCCACTGCCGCGACCATCTCCCGTTCCTGCCGGGTTAGGTGGCCCGGCTCGAACATCACAGTGCGAAATAAATTGCTGAACGCCGGGCCGATGTCCTTATGGGCCGACAACAGCCGTCCCATGGCAGGTATAAACCCGTAATCATAGCCGCTAGCGCGGGCTCCCGGAGGCATCTGTGCACGCCGTTCCGCCTCGGTTGGGATCTTGACCCAGGCTTCCGGCTGTTTAGATTCTTGTTCCATTGCTGTGCCTCCTGATCAAAGGTGGATTAATGCTAATTACAACGCCCCAGCCGCCCGTGCGTGGCTCTCTAGCAGGCCTGTGACTCTTGCCGGGTCGGTCCTGCCCCAACCACATTCCGTCGCAACGCCAAAGGATGCCAGAAACTGGCTGGCGGTAGCCATCCTAGCCGCGTCGCCTTCAGCATCATCGAAGTGGACGAGCCCCAACATCACCTCGGTTTCGGCTGAGACGTTCAAGGAGAGCAGAGGCTCAAAATAGCCAGCGTCCGTGCGGTCTTTGGGCACAGGCAGATGCAGGAAGTCCAAGCGGCGAGTCAACTGAGAAGTGAGCCCGTTGGCTATCTCCACCAGGATCCCCATGTCCTTGGGCATGATGAGGTGCTCGTCGGCGGGGCTGCCGTAGCACAGGTGGTAGCCCAACTCGACATCTTCCGGAACCAAGCCGCCAGCTCGTGCCAGTTCGTCATAAATCTGCTGCTTGTAGTCAGACGGACGGTCAGCAAAAGGCTTGTAGTCTTCGAAAACCAATACCTCTTGGCAGACATCCCACTGAATGGCCAGCCGGTCGTGGGGTATGGCGTCCATTATTCCCGAGATCGCGTCGGCCAGAGCCCGTTCGTAGGCCGGCAAATAGGCGGCGCGGGCGTTAGGGCTGATGTACATGTAAGTCGTGGCCATCGGGGTGGGTATACTGACCTGAAAGCGGACATTTTCTCCGATCACCCCCTCATCTTGGAGCCTAGCGAAGACTTGATACGACTCCACTGCGGCATCCCGGTATCCGGTGTGGAAAGAGGTTTTCGACGGGTCGGCCCCATCCTTGAACTTCATCCACTGGGTCTCCCGAACTATTCTGCCGTCCCACTGGACAACCTGGAAGGGCTCGATGTCCGTGTCCACTTCCATGTCCGGATGACTCCCTAGCATGGCCCGCTGAAACCATATCCAGCGGCTCCGATCGCCCGTCTCACCGTCAGGTATACGCCGGGCCGAAGAGCCGAGAGCCCGGGAGACCGTGCGAAAGACAGTCTCCGAATCGGGTAACGGAACGCTGCCCACCAGGTGGGCCGTGCGGTTAGTGGCCATGGTGAAACTCCTCTTAGAGACTCCGCCTAGCTGAGGTCCTGAAGGCGGCGGACCATCTTGCGCATCTGGGCCTCTTCGGGTTGGTCTTGGCAGACAAGAGTGAAACTCACCTCGTCTAGCAGGCCGCCGTATCGTTCAACGAACTTGTCGGCGATCTCGTCGTACTCTCCGGACACACTGAAGGCGTCCAGCATCTCGTCGCTGACCAACTCTCCCATCTGGTCCCATTCACCCTTAAGTGACATCTCGTGGAGTTGCTGGCCGGTCTCGAGGAACCCGTGGGCCTCCAATACCGGGAAATAGCTTCGGGTCGAAGCATAGAACGCGATGCGCTTGCGCACGTCGGCTTGCATCGCCCGGATGCTGGAGCGGTCCGGCCCAGTGATGATGAATCCACCGCCGGTTAACTTCAACACACTGCTGTCCCGGCCGGCTTTCAGCGCTCCTTTTTCCAAGCCGGGACGCACAATCTGTCTCACGTATTCCGGTGAGGTGAGACTATGCAGCATCAACCCGTCTGACACCTCTCCAGCCACCTGGCAGTTGTAGGCGTTCACGGCGGCCGTAAAGACCTCGGGCGCGGGGTACTCACTTGGGCCGGGGTCGAAGAAAGGGGTCATCAACGAAAAGTTGTAGCTCTCGCCGTGGTATTCCAGTTTCTCGCCGGTCTGCCAACTGTGCCAGATCGCTTTTAGTGACTGGACGTACTCCCTCAGCCTCGGGCCGGGCGCCTCCCACTCAGTGGAGAAGCGGCGCATGATGTGCCCCTTGACCTGTGTGCCCAGTCCCAGCCTGAACCGTCCTTTGGACAGGTCCTGCAGGTCTCTGGCCAGGTAGGCGGTGATCATGGGCGACCGTGGGAATGCAATGGCCACCCGAGTCTCAAGGATAGTCTTGTTGGTTGAGGTCGCAGCCAGGGCCAAGGGCAAGAACGAGTCATGGGCGGTCTCGTTGCTGGACATGGCGTCGTACCCCATATTCTCGGCCCAAGCGGCCTCAGCGGCCACGGAAGCCAGTTTGTTGGTAGCAAGCCGGTAGGTGACTTTCATGGTTATTCCTTGCTGGCTCCCTCGGAGTTCAAGAAGACCTGGTCCGACTTGGCCGCCATAACAAAGTCGTTGCGGTGAAGGCTCCTAATCTTGTGGGTCCACCAGGTGACCTGGACGCGGCCCCATTCGGTAATCAGACGTGGGTGATGCCCCTGGTCCTCGGATAGTTCTCCCAATTGGCTGGTGAAATCCATGGCCGATTGAAAATCCTTGAACTTGAAGACCCGGTCCAGTTTGGGGATGCCGTTCTCATGGGTCAGTTCCCATTCCGGGACTTCAGGTTTCAGTTCAACCACCTCTTCATCGGTAACGCTGGGCGAGTCCCGGCGGCAGGCCTTGCATTTTTCGTTGTTCAATCCGGTCATTTCGACACCTCAAGGAAAGTGTATTGTTAGCGATTCTCTTCGTGCGGCAGATTTTAGCATATGTGGGATTTGAGATAAGAAAGATTCGAACCGTTGTCGGCACCGGCGAGAAAGGCTATGCCGGTGACGGAGGTCCAGCCATCGAGTGTTTGATCGGTGAGGCGTACGGCTGCGCATTCGATATCAACGGCAACCTGTACATCTGCGACGGGCGCAACCACACCGTCAGGCGCATCGACAAAGTCACCCAGGTCATCACCACGGTGGCGGGAACGGGCGGGGCCGGATATTCGGGCGATGGCGGCCCAGCTACCCAGGCGACTGTGAAGAACCTGTATTCGCTCACCGTCGACACCAATGGCGATATCTATATCGTTGACCGGTACAATGGCAGCAATCCGCAAAGTCGACTTCGCCACCGGCATCATCAGCACCGTGGCCGGCACCAGGGAGCCTGGCTACAGCAGAGACGGCGGTCCCGGCACACTAGCCCAGATGCGCGAGCCCAACGTTTGCTTTCTGGACGACAACGGAGGTCTCCTTATCGCCGATATCCCAGACCCGCGGATACGCCGATTGGACCTCGATACCGGAATAATGACCATGTTTGCCGGGGACGGCGAGAAGTCAACGGCAAGCCGGCTACCGAAGCGTCTCTCATGGGCCCCGGCGGTTTGTGTGGACAGCAAAGGCAACACCTACATCGCCGAGAGAGAGGGCAACGGGGTCCGAAAGGTCGATGCCAACGGCGTGATGTCCACTTTTGCCGACACCGGCGAACCTGGCTATGGCGGAGACGGCGGACCGGCATTGGCCGCCGCCTGGGGCGCTCCCAAAGCTATGCGCTGCGACAATCGAGACGACCTGATCTGGTGGACACTGAGAACAACGCAGTCCGGCGTATCGACGTTAAAACCGGCACCGTCACTATCATCGCCAGCGGGCATCAGGGAGGCGACGGCGGCCTGGAGCGACCGCACGGCTGTGTCATCGACCACCAGGGCAATCTATACATCGCTGACGGCATCAATCACCGAGTGAGGGTTGTAGGCATGCGGTGACCGGCCAAGGCCTTCAATAGTCTTGGATCTGGTGATTTTGGCACAGGCCGGTGTTTGTTGTTCCTTGAGCGCCGCCCCGTGTGGGTTTATAGTTTGTAGACCATGGCTGATTTCAGCAGATACACCGTTTCCATCGATTACGACCGGCGCCTGTACAAGCAGGACATCGCCGGGTCGATTGCCCATGCCAAGATGCTGGCCAAGCAGGGCATCATCTCCCAAGAGGACGCCGCCCAGATCACCCAGGGTCTTCAGACCATAGAAACGGAGATCAGGGACGATAGATTTCCCTGGGACCCGGCCCTGGAAGACCTGCACATGAACATCGAAAGCCGCCTGCACACCCTGATCGGAGCCACGGCCGGAAGGCTGCATACGGCCCGATCCCGGAACGATCAGGTGGCGGTTGACCTACGGCTCTACACCAAAACAACTATCGTTGAATTAGTTAAAGGATTGCGGGGCGTGCAAAGGGCGTTGATTGACCTTGCCGGCCGCCACCAAGATGTGGTTATGCCTGGCTATACCCACTTGCAACGTGCCCAGCCGGTGCTTTTCGCCCACCATATGCTGGCCTACTTCGAGATGTTCCAGCGGGACATCGGCCGGTTCCAAGACTGCCACCAACGCACCGACGTCATGCCCCTAGGCAGCGGCGCCCTAGCCGGGGTGGCCTACCAGACCGACCGGGAGTTCCTGGCCGTCGAACTCGGCTTCAGCAAGATCAGCGCCAACAGCATGGACGCCGTGTCAGACCGAGATTTTGTGGTCGAATTCCTGGCCGCGGCCTCGGTCTGCATGATGCATTTCTCCCGGATGTCTGAGGAACTGGTCCTTTGGTCCAGCGGCGAGTTCGGGTTCATCCGGCTATCGGATGATTTCACCACCGGCAGCAGCATCATGCCCCAGAAACGGAACCCCGACTTCGCAGAACTAGCCCGTGGCAAAACGGGCCGGGTCTACGGCGACCTGATCGGGCTGCTAACCACTCTGAAAGGCCTGCCCTTGACCTACAACCGGGACTTGCAGGAAGACAAGGAGGGCTTCTTCGACGCCGCCGACACCCTCACAACGACATTGGACGTCTTCCAAGGCATGCTCCCCGGTATGAAGCTGAACGAGGAGCGGGTCTCCAGCCTAGCCGGCGAGAGCCAGATGCTGGCCACCGATCTGGCCGACTACCTGGTCGAGAAGGGTATACCCTTCCGCGAGGCCCACGGCATCATGCGGGAATTGTCCCACCACTGCGACAACTGGGGAATCGGCCTTCAGGACCTGCCATTAGTGGAATATCAGAAGTTCTCAGGCCTTTTCCAAGATGACGTTTACGACATCACTGCCGAGTCGTCCGCCGCCGCCCGGGACAATCCTGGCGGCACCGCTCCGGTCCGGGTGGCTGCTGCCTTGTCTGATGCGAAGAAGATACTGGAGGCTGCCGCAGATGGTTTCTGAGGCCAGGGTGCTCATTGCTCCGTCGGTGTTGTCGGCGGACTTCTCCGACCTGGGCCGCCAGGTGCGGGCGGTCACCGACGCCGGGGCCGACCTGATCCACGTGGACGTGATGGACGGGGTGTTTGTGCCCGCCATCTCCTTTGGAGAGGTGGTCGTTGACGCCATCCGGGCCAACACTGATGTACCGCTGAACATCCACCTGATGATTCAGGAGCCGGAGAACCTGCTGTCCACCTTCGCTAAGGTTGAATCCGACCAGATACTGGTCCATGCCGAGGCTTGCGGGCACTTGCACCGGACCGTCTTACGCATCAAGGACAAGGGCCATCAGGTGGGCGTGGCCATCAACCCCGGGACATCCGTGAGCGCCGTTGAGGATGTGCTGTCACTGCTGGACATAGTGATGGTGATGTCGGTGAATCCCGGCGCGTCCGGCCAGTCGTTCATCCCAAAGAGCCTGGACAAGATACGGCGGCTCAAAGGAATGATTGACGAAGGGAAATTCGGAGCTCAGATTGAGGTGGACGGCGGCATCAAGGCCGACTTCACCGCCCAAGACTCAGTGAAGGCCGGCGCGTCCATCCTGGTCTCCGGCTCAGCCATCTTCAACGACAAAGAAAGTATCCAAGAGGCGATGAAGGGTATGCGGGGATGTATTTTGGGCTGAGGCTCTAAGCTGACAGACGTCAGCCGTCACGTTTTTCTTAAAAATAAAAAGCCCCGCCCCGATGAATCAGGGCGGGGCTTTTTTACGTTTCAGGGCCTTTCTGCGCTAAAGAGCCGCGAAAGCCTTTTGGACCTTCTTGGATTTGTGGAGGGAGCGGAGACAGCGGGTGCAAATCTTGACCTTGACCGATTTGCCTTCGCGCACCAGCGTCTGTTTGTGGACGTTTGCGAAAAACTTGGTCTTGGTATGCCGGTTGGAGTGGCTGACGTTGTTACCCGTCATACCGGACTTGAAACAAATCTCACAGCGCATCGTTATTATCTCGTTTGTTGCTGTCCAAGCTCAATGCCGGACAGCATGGTATCTCGTTTTTAATCTATTGGATGAACCCAAATTTAACACATTACCCACGCCCAAACAACCTCTGCCGTAGACAAGCTTCTATTTCCCACTTCCGGATTGAAGTGTATTATCACTCTGAATTTTAAGTCTGAATTTAGCCACAGCTTAGGAGGAGTCCATGAGAGTCATCAGAATCGCCGAGGTTGATATCGTTCCCATCGAGACCGCCACGCCCATTCCCGGCTGGACCGGCGGCGACGTCAAGCGCACCCGCCAACCCTTGCTGCCCGAGGGCGCCAGCAAGACGTTCAATAGCAGCATAGTCAACTTTGAAAAGGGCTGCGGTACCGGCTGGCACACCCACAAGAGCGACCAGATGCTGGTCGTCACAGCGGGAATTGGCATCGTAGCCGACGAGAACCATCAGCAGGAGATCACCGTCGGAGACGTGGTTCACGTCCTGCAAGGCGAGAATCACTGGCACGGCGCCACCGCCGACTCCTACATGTCCCACATCACCATCACTGCCGCTGAGTAGTTTTCTCTTTGACGGGGTCTCTTACTTCTGCAAATCAGGGTTGCTTTTCCACTCAGGTTGGGGCGTCTCCCGGCCTATCTGGGGCACATACTCCGATGTCTCAACCATCCGGTACTTGTGGATGTAGCGCGGGCAGTTCCGGTACGACTCGGTAATCCGGACGCGCACGATGAACTGGGCCTCATGGTACTCACCCAATAGCGGATCATTGTCGTCGATTGACGCCACGCCCTGGAGCCGGAGCCGTTGCTGGCCCTCGAAGTCGACGAACAGAATGCCAAGGTTAGGGTTCTGCAGCAGATTGCCCATGGACTGGTATTTCCCGTTGCCGTCGATCCCGAATACGGCCGCCATTGCCTGGATGCCATTACCGAAATCCGACAGCGGTTTGGCGGCGACATTCATATCACGGGCGGTATATCCAACGCCTCGTTCGGCGTGCCGGCCCGAAAATTCATCAACGAAGCGTTCCTGCGCCTGGCCGTAGCGGCGGGCGCGGACAGCGGCATCATGGACCCGGTGCAAAACGATCCGAACACAGCCCTCGGCGCCGGGGCTCCGTCGTTGGGCATTAAGCTGGCCACGGACGTAGTGTTGGG
>VFHG01000191.1 GCA_009392075.1 SAR202 cluster bacterium | reverse complement strand
GTTGCCCCCATACCGGTTTTCGAGACCGGCGCTTTCGTCCGCTCAGCCATCTCTCCGGGGCCAGTATTATAGCCGATGATTCGGCTTCAGCGCACACCTGACCGAGGCTTGTGAAAGTTGGTACAATATATCCAACAAACCCCAGTTTCCCGAATAAAGAAAGTCAAGAAAAGTGATAATTAGGGTTGCCTGGGCGGCTGAATCCGGTTATAGTTGGATTGAATTCGTCGCGTGCCGCGCCGGTGGATTCTAACGAGAATCTGAGTTCGCGACGGGCAATTTCCGGGCGTTTCCCAGGAGTCTAAATGTTAACTCAGCAACAGCTTGTCGAGCGGATGCGGGAGTGGGCGGTCAGGGTCACTCCGCAGCGTCTCGCCATCGCAGAGGTGGTCCTGAATTCCTCCGACCACCCTACCGTGCAGCAGATCTATGAGAGGGTCAAAGGACATTTCCCGTCCATGACCCTGGCCACCATCTATTCCACCTTGGGCGTGCTACAGAAAAGCGGCCTCATCCAGGAACTGCCGTTCCAGAAGATGTCGCGTTACGAGCCCAACATGGAGCCCCACGTCAACCTGGTGTGCATCGGATGCGAGAACGTCATCGATGCTGAGACTGGTAGCGATGTTCAAGACGTGGTCGTGGGACTGCGCAAGCAGATCGCCGACAACTCCGATTTCGAAGTGGCCTGGCAGCGGGTCGATTTCTACGGGCTCTGCCCTCGCTGCGCCTTGGCCAAACGCCTGGGCGAACTTTCCGAAGTCTAGGCAACAGATTCAATCTGGACATCTAACGGTCGGCCGGTGAGCACACCAGCCGACCGTTCTTGCATCCTGTGATATCCAATTTTGTCCGACGGCAATGGAATGGCCATATGATTACCGGCGTTATCGGCGTTACTTTCTGGACCGGAGACCTGGAGCGCATGTACGTTTTCTACAACGACGTGCTCGGCCTCCCGCTGCACTCGCGCCACGGGGATTTCATCGCCTTTGAATTGGGCGATGTGCGCTTCAATATTGGCCTGCACAACGAAGTCTCCGGGGCGTCCAAGGATCCGTTCCGGTTCATGCCGCACCTGGGCGTGGATGACATCCATGCCGAAACCCATCGGCTGGCTCAGGCCGGGGTGGAATTCATCCGCCAACCGGAGCAGGAGTCCTGGGGCGGCTGGGTCGCCACATTCAAAGACCCGGACGGAAATGTGCTGCAAATGTTGCAGTTGGTCTAGACGGGATATATCGTATCGTGTCATAGCATCCAGACGTAGCCATGGAGGACGGCATGTCGAGTGAAGAAAAAGTCTGGCAGGCGGCGCGGTTCTTGCACGAAGCTCACCGGGCAAGGGCGCCGTACCAGCCCCTCCCCGACGGGATCTCCCCCCGGGATATAAACGAGGCTTACGACATCCAAGAGGCGTTCCACGAACTCCTTTTGCCGGAACGTGGGGCCATCGTTGGGTACAAAGTGGCCCTCACCACGACCGTGATGCAACAGATGGTGGGATTTGGCCACCCAGCCTCCGGCGCAGTCTTCACCAGCGGGGTCCATCACTCGCCGGTGACGATCAATGCCTCAGATTACGTCCATGTGGGCGCCGAATGCGAGATTGCAATGCTGCTGGAGCAAGACCTGCCTGCTTCCGCCGCTCCCTATGACCGTGAGAGCGTGGCTAGGGCCGTGGCCGCGCTGATGCCGGCCTTCGAGTTGGTGGACGACCGGGGCGCCGACTATACGGACCTGTACTTCCTGAATGTGGCTGCCGACAACTCCTGGAACGCCGGGATAGTCCTTGGTGAGGCGATCATCGACTGGCAGGACATCGACCTGGTGGCGGCCACAGGTACCATGACGATCAACGATCAACCAGCAGGCGTCGGCAAGGGTGGAGACGTGCTAGGCCACCCCCTGGAAGCTTTGGCCTGGCTGGCCAACAACTTGGCAGAACGCGGCAAAAGCCTCCAGAAAGACATGATCGTCATGACCGGCAGCATAGTCAGCACCAAGTTCCTGAATAAGGGCGACGAGATCCATTTTGGGATTGATACCCTGGGGGATGTGCGGCTGACGGTGGCTTAAGCGATAAACATCGCATCCCCAAAGCTGTAGAACCGATACCGGTGCTTAATTGCATCGCTGTAAGCCGCCAACACCGTCGCTCGTCCTGAGTCTGCCACGGTATTGCTCTCAACGAACGCGGACACCAGCATCAGCAAGCTGGAGCGGGGCAGGTGGAAGTTGGTGACCATGGCGTCCACCAGGCGGAAGGGGTGGTCGGGCAGTATGAAGAGGCTGGCCTCGCCGTTGATTTCCGCCAGGGCGGTTTGACCCCTTTTTTCCATGTCCAAAGCTGCCTGCTCCAGCATCCGTACCGATGTTGTGCCAACCGCGATGATGCGCCGCCCGTCGGATCGGGCCCGGTTCAACGTCTCAGCGGCCTGGGCGTCAATCTGGTATTGCTCGGTGTGGATCTTGTGGTCTGTGGGGTCGTCCTCGTCCACCGGTCTGAAGGTGTCCAGGCCCACGTGGAGCGTGACGAACACCGTTTCCACGCCCAGGCCGCGTATCTTTTCCAGCAGATCGTCGGTGAAATGGAGGCCGGCGGTGGGAGCCGCAACGCTCCCCGGCTGGCGGGAGTACACCGTTTGGTAGCGTTCTGAGTCGTCCAACGTTTCCTTGATGTAGGGCGGGAGGGGTGTGTGGCCGAAGCGATCGATGCCCTCCTCGGTGGACAGCCGCACCGTTTTTAGACCGTCTTCATGGGAAGCTTCTATTTCCACCCAAAATCCTCCGTCGATATCCACCACCACCCCAGGCCGCAGCCTCCGGCCTGGTCTGGCCATTGCCTGCCAGGTGCCGTCGGCGTTGCGCCGCAGTAGCAGGAACTCGGCCTTGCTGCCCGTGTCGGCCCGGTGGCCGTACAGCCTGGCGGGGATGACCCGGCTCTGGTTGAAGACCATCACATCGCCGGGGTGCAGGTATTCCAGCAGGTCGGGGAAGTGGCGGTGTTCTAGGGCGCCGGTGTCCCGGTGCAGGACCATAAGCCGTGACGAGTCACGAGGCTCTATCGGTTCCTGGGCGATCAGTTCGGGAGGAAGGTGGTAGTCGAAATCGCTGGTGCGCATGAGGGGGTTGAAAGCTGATTGCCGACAGCTGTCAGCTTCCACTCCCGTGGATGCTGAGGCGGGTGGCGGTGAGGGTGTTCACCAGCAACATGGCGATGGTCATGGGGCCGACGCCGCCGGGGACTGGGGTGATGGCCGAGGCCTTTTTCGAGACCGCATCGAAGTCAACATCGCCTTCTAGGCGGTAGCCTCTCTTTCGAGATGCATCATCGACCCGGTTGATGCCGACGTCGATAACCACCGCGCCTTCCTTGACCATGTCGACTGTGATGGCGCTGGGACGCCCGATGGCCGCAACCAGAATGTCTGCCTGGCGGGTGATCTCGGCAAGGTTCTTGGTGCGGGTGTGGCAAACGGTGACGGTGGCGTTGGCCCCATCAGCCCTCTGCATCAGCAGCAGGGCCATAGGCTTGCCCACGATGTCGCTGCGGCCGCAGACGACCACGTTGGCGCCGGCCGGGTCGTGGCCGTTACGCAGCAGTATCTGCTGGATGCCGGCCGGCGTGCCGGGCACGAAATCGGCCCTGCCTTGGACCAGCTTGCCAACGTTGAACGGGTGCAGGCCATCCACGTCCTTGGTGGGGTCCAGCGACTCGATGATCTGGCGTTCGTCGATCTGGGGAGGCATTGGCAGTTGGACCAGGATTCCATGAAAACGGGGGTCTTCGTTCAAAGCTTGCACCCGGGCCAAGACCTGTTCGTTTGTTGAGTCGGCGGGCATGAGAAACGTGTCGCTAACCATGCCGACCTCGTCGCAGGCGCGTCGTTTGTTGCGCACGTAGATGGCCGAGGCCGGGTCGTCGCCCACCAGAACTGCCGCCAGGCCAGGGGTGACGCCATGCTTCTGCTGCATCTCGGCCACACCGGTGGCGACCTCACCTCTGATCTCTTCCGCGAGGGCCTTGCCGTCCAGGATCTTTGCTGTCAATCGGACCTCGTATTGACCACGCTAATATTGCGCCGCAATTTTAGCACGCTCCTCCCCGCCAATCAGCCGAATTTACAGGTGATTTGATAGACAGGAGAAGGGCAATCTATACTGGCGGTATGCGCATCTGTTCGCTTTTGCCCAGCGCCACCGAGATCGTTTACGCCCTGGACCTAGGAGACCAGCTTGTGGGCGTCTCCCATGCCTGCGACTACCCGGACGACGCGGCGACCAAGCCCGTTGTCAGCCAGAGTGTGCGTCAGGTCACCCAGCTCTCGAGCGAAGAGATCGACGGCATCGTACGCCAGGCCAGAGCCAACAGCAACCCGCTCTATTGGATCGACGGCGACCTACTGCGGGAACTAAAGCCCGACCTGATAATCACGCAAGAGTTGTGCGAGGTCTGCGCCATCGACAGCGGGTCGGTTTTCGAAACTTCGGCCAAGGTCTTGGACTACCAGCCTGAGATTTTAACCATCCGGCCCAATTTTGTGGCCGACATCCTTCAGAATGTGCGCAATATAGCTTCTTCCGCAGGCGTTTCCCAGCGTGGTGATGAGGTGGCGGATTCGTTGCAAGGCAGGATTCAGGCGGTGGTGGACGGCGTTGCGGAAGAGGGTAAGCGCCCCAGGGTTTTGTGCCTCGACTGGTTGGACCCGCTGCGAAACACCGGCCAGTGGATCCCTGAATTGGTGGAGTTGGCGGGTGGCGCCGAACGGTTAGCGGTGGCTGGGGGTTTCTCCAGAGAGCTCACCTGGGAGGAGATAATCGGCTATGCCCCTGAATATCTGATGGTCATGCCCTGTGGCTACGGCCCGGACCGTGTCCGCCAAGATGCATCGGAAACATTGACCCATCTGAAGGGCTGGGATGAGCTGCCGGCGGTCAAACTGGATCAGGTCTTCCTATTCGACGGCCGTATCCCTACCCGCCACGGGCCCAGGGTGGTTGACGTGCTGGAAGGTCTTGCTGCTGCGATGCATCCCCAACGTTTTCGGGACATCACAAGCTATGAAGTGTTTGTAAAAGAACGGCCTTAGGACGTTTACACGGTCTGCCAGATAGCATCCGGGACGAAATGAAACCTATGGCCGGAAACGGGACGTAATAATAGTTATCACACCGTGCGGACCGATCGGTCGAGTATCCAGAGACCGTTAGACACCGGCCGCATGCAGAGAGCTTAAAGAGAAATGTTTCAGCCCATCAGCAAAGCGATCAACTTCAGCAACCCCAATTTTATGCGCAGCGTTGTTCTGCCAGTGGTGGTCGCCGCCGTTGCCCTAGCGACGGCATTCATCGGCGCCCTCATCATCGGCAGCGACAGTGGTATCGACGACGTAAACCTGTTCGTCGAGCGGTTGTCCGGCGATTCCAGCTCTTGGCTTGGAGGCCTGGTGGGTGCGTCGGCATTGTTCGCGCTAGCCGCGGGGATGGCCTCGGCGGTCAACCCATGTGGGTTCGCCATGCTGCCTGCCTACCTGGGGATGTACCTAGGCGACGCAGGCGATCCAGAAAAGGTGGTCCGGCCGGTCCAGCAAATCGGACGGGCGGTGCTGGTCGGCCTGACAGTCACGGCAGG
>VFHG01000190.1 GCA_009392075.1 SAR202 cluster bacterium | reverse complement strand
GACCTGGTGGTCACTTCGGCGGGCGTTTCCAAGGGCGATTATGATATCGTGAAGGATGTGCTCAACGAGCGAGGGGAGATGAATTTCTGGTCGGTGCGGATGCGCCCGGCCAAACCCCTGGCGTTTGGGCACTTGAACGGTCCCGGCGGAAAGAACATCCCGCTCCTGGGCCTGCCCGGAAACCCGGTGAGCGCCATGGTGGCCTTTGAGATGTTCGCCAGGCCGGCGATCCGCACTATGTTGGGCAAAGCGAATATCCCGAGGCCGATGGTTGAGGGTGTGCTGACCGGCCCCATCCGGAACGAGGATGGACGCAGGGTATATGCTAGGGTGGAAGTTGAATTGAAAGACGGAGTGTACCAAGCCACTCCTACCGGCCCCCAGGGCTCAAATATCCTGACATCCATGTCCAGAGCCAACGGCCTGGCGATCTGCCCAGAGGACTTGGCTGGCAAGGATGCAGGCGAACAGGTACAGATCATCATGTTGGATTGGAACGAAGAGGTACAAGTATGACCACGCAAGAACCCAATGCCGAAGAAATGGTAAAAAAGTCGGCTGAAGCGTCGATAGAAGAAATAGTAGAAGAACCAGAAAAAGAGAACCCTCTGTTCCTGATCAGCGTTGACCGGTTGGCTAAATTGGAGCGCTCTTCGATCCACCTGGTGGCCGGAAGATTGGCGGCCGCCAGCCCGTCGAAATACAAGCCAATCAACGAGATGGGCGATGTGAAGAGCCTGATTCGTGAGATTTCTCAGAATTACAAGACCGACTCCAGCTTCATACGCTCAGACATGCCGGTGCAGGAGATCATATTTCGAACGCTGCTGGCCCGGAACAACCGGCCCATGTCCTTGGTGGACCTGCATTATGAGCTGACGGAAAAGTGGGCCACACCCATCCGGCCCATTGTCATAACCGAGGAACGTCTGCTCCGTATCTTGGACAACGATACTTACTACGGGTTTGCCAGGAAGTAGATTTCCGGCATCGAATCGGCATAAAAAACTGGGGCGTAAATCACGCCCCAGTTTTTCTTTTTTATCCTTAGTGTGGCTAAGCTGCGGCCAGTTGTTCCTTGGCTAGCGTAATCAGCTTGCTGAAACCTTCGGAATCCTGGACTGCCATGTCGGCCAGAATCTTGCGGTCTAACTCCACACCGGCCAGTTTCAGGCCGTGCATGAATTGGCTGTAAGTGGTTCCCGCTTCCCGGCAGCCTGCGCCGATGCGGACAATCCACAAACGGCGGAAATCGCCTTTGCGTTCGCGGCGATGCCGGTAGGAGTAGGCCCAGGCGTGCATCAATGCTTCATGCGCCCACTTGTAGCTGCGGGACGAAGCTCCGCTATAGCCCCTGGCGGCCTTCATTATCTTTTTGTGGCGGGCGTGCTTCGTGACGCCACGTTTAACTCTAGACAAGGGATGATCTCCGGACTGAGGTTACTTAGATTAAGTCGGTTGCCTACCCGTAGGGAAGCATTCTGTGCAGGCGCTTGAAGTCTGCACTATCTACCGCCAACTTATCGGCGAACTTTCTAGTTACTTTTGTAGGCTTCTTGCGCCTTAGGTGGCTGCTCATGCGCTTCCGGCGCATCAGCTTACCGGTTGCAGTTATGTGTATGCGGGCCTTGGCCCCTTTGTGTGTCTTAAGTTTTGGCATCAGCCAGTTCTTCTACCTGGTCCTGTTTTTTATCTTCTGGGCTGCCTTCCGCACCCTTTTCAGTCTTGACCAAAGCCGGAATCAGCACCATGGACAACGCCCGGCCTTCCATGGCCGGTGGGCGTTCCAATCGCACTTCGTCTTTTAATTCGTCGGCCACTCGCTTCAGAACCGAAAGGCCCAACTGCTGGTGAGCGGCTTCCCGCCCGCGGAAACGAACGGTGAGCTTGACCTTGGACCCGTCGCCTATAAACTCGCGAATCTTGCGGGTCTTAGCGTCGAGGTCATGAGTCCCGATATTTGGCCGGAAGCGCACCTCTTTCTGTTCGGTGCTCCTCTGGCCCTTCTTGGATTCGCGTTCCTTCTTAGAGGTGAGGTATAGGAGTTTTCCGTAGTCCAGTAGCCGGCAGACAGGGGGTTCGGAATTGGGAGCCACCTCAACCAGGTCCACGTCAGCATCACGCGCGAGTTGGAGCGCCTTGGCGACATCCATCACACCAAGCTGGGCACCGTCGTCTCCGATGACTCGTACCTGGGGGCTGGTAATCCGCTCGTTTACCCGATATTGTCTAGCTATGCTCTGGTACCTCCGATAAAATCCTCATCAAATACGTGAAAGATAGGTGGATTCACTCTAGCATACCCCCTATACAACGTCAAACAGATTTAGGCATGTATCGAGCCCGCCTTGGGGCCCGGCTAGCTGGTGCATCCGTAACGTTGCAACAGGCGGTAGATCGTGGCAGCTCCGAAGCTGATGGCGTCCACTGGCACACGCTCATCAGGGCCATGGATGGCCGCGGCGAAATCCAGCGTCTTTGGCAACAGCATTGGCAGAAAACCGTAAGTTTGGATTCCAAGCCGAGCAAATAGCCTGCCATCGGTGGCTGCAGGCATCAGCATGGGAACCGGGATGCCCTCTGGGTCGCTCTCTTTCAATACGCTACTCAAGGTATCGAAAAGCCCCATGTCGGGCTGTTTGGGTCCCGGGTCGTGACTCAAGACCTCTATCTCAATGGCGGCATCCGAGCCTGTGATCGCTCTCAGTTCCGACACCAACTGCTCCGGGCTGAAGTTGGGCAGAAGCCGGCCGTCCAGGTCTAGAGTGACCTCGCCGGGCACGACGTTTATCTGCTCTCCGCCGCGCACAACGGTCGGGTTGACGGTGTTGCGGAACAGGGGCGCAAATGTGCGTCCCTTAGCCCCCAACAGTTTAAGAGTCAACGATGTGAAGCGCGGGTTGAGCAGGGCCGCCAACCCAACGCGGGCCGGCGGGGAAAGGTGTCTGCCGATGGCCTGAAACATCATTCGGGC
>VFHG01000189.1 GCA_009392075.1 SAR202 cluster bacterium | reverse complement strand
TAGCCATGCCCTGTAAACCCGGCCTCTTCCGGCCGGGCGGCCGGCGGCGGTTGCGCGAACTTCTTCGTTTGTGGTATTTTCGCGACGTAAACCAACTCAGTTATTGGAGAAAAAAGATGGGTTACACACCAAGTCACCTGGGTCATGTAAACATTTATGTTCGAAACGCCGAGGCCTCGCGCCAATGGTACGAGGATGTCTTGGGTCTGCACACCTACGACTTCCTGGCTGGGCGAGCGGCATTCATGACGGCCAACCTAGACGAGTCCCATGAGATTGCGCTGATGGAAATCGGCGCCGACGCCGAGGGTCCCCACAATGGCCAGGTGGGCCTCAACCATATGGCCTGGCGCATGGACACCCTGGCCGACCTGGAAGATTTCTACAACAACCTGCACAAGCACGGCGTGGAGATCAAACGGGTCTCCAACCACAGCCTGTCCTTGGGCATCTACATCGAAGACCCAGACGGCAACGGCATCGAGGTCTACTACGAGACCCCCAGGAGCGAGTGGTACCGCCAGGAGAAGCTCTTCATGCACGGCGACCGCCCTGAGGTCAACTTCCCCGGACCCTGGGAAAAAGAACTCCAACCCGACGGAGTAGCAGCGAAGAGCTAACGACCTAAAAAGCAACTAAACGAAAAAGAGGCGTCCCAATGAATCGGGACGCCTCTTTTTATTCCGACGGCTGAGAGCCGAAGGCCCCAATTTATCGGGGCTGTCAGCTAGGTTGTCACCGCGATCGCTTCTATCTCGACCAGCATGTCCTCATGGACCAGCGCTTTTACCTCGACCATCGTGCTGGCCGGATAATCGCTCTTGAAGAACTCTGCCCGCACCTTATGTATGTCGGCGAAATGCCGCTCCAGGTTGGTGACGAACACCGTTACCTTCACCACGTCGTCCATCGTTGACCCGGACTCGGCCAGCACCGACTGCATGTTCTGCAGCACCTTGCGGGTCTGAGCGGCCACATCGCCCACGCCGACCACGCTGCCGTCCAAGTCGCGTGCCACCTGACCCGAGACAAACACCATCTTGCCCGCCGGCACCTCAACTCCCTGGGACATTATCCCGCCCGGCGTGGAAACCTTAGAACTCTGAAGGATGGTCTTAGCCATTACGGCCCTCCAAGTGATTTTATTGATTATTTGGCGATACTAGGCGAGACTGCTTGATTTACCGCCATTCGGCGTCGGTGGGCCACAGGTTCTTGCTGCCCCTGGCGGACCCTTGGATGCCTTCGACCCGCCATTTGTCGGCGGCGGCCTTGAAAACCTGAAAGTGGGGCGCCTTCAGGTGGTCCTGGAAGGCTGCCTCGTCCTTGTAGACCTCGTAAAGCCAGATGCGGTGGTCGTCGTCAGCATCTTGGACCGCGTCGAACCGCAGGCAGCCAGGCTCATCGTTGTTGGCTCCCTTGGCGTCCACCATCAGCGCCTCAAGGAATTCATCACGGTGTCCCTGTTCGATCTGGATCGGCACGATCACTACATACATATTCTTAATCTCCAATAGATGATTGCCCTAGGCGATTCACCCTGAAGCCTCAGGCAGGCGAATATTACGCCCTTTGACCTCTTGAAGCAACGAGTGGGGCAACGGCGGCGGGGCGTGGTAACATCGCACACATAATAGCAAGCACGTGATCCGAGACGGCGGAGTCAGAACCATGCCAGCCAGAACGGGAGCGGAATACATCAAAGGCCTGCGCGAGCACCAGCCCGAGGTCTACCTGAACGGCAAGAAGGTCGAAGACATCGCCACCCACCCCGGCTTGCGCAACGGCGTGCAGACCATGGCTAAGCTACTGGACATGCAGCACAATGCCAACCTCCAAGACGAGATGACTTACGAGTCGCCCACCACCGGCGACCGCGTCGGAATGTCCTTCCTCACACCCCGGACCATCGAAGACCTGGAGCGGCGGCGGGTGATGATGCACCACTGGGCCAAGGCCACCTGCGGGATGATGGGTCGCAGCCCCGACTTCATGAACGTGAACATGATGGCTATGGCGTCGGCCGGCGATTATTTCGCCCAGAACCGGCCCGAGTTCAAACAGAACATCCAGAATTATTACGAGCATATCCGCGAGAACGACCTCGTCCTGACCCACACCCTCTTGAACCTACAGCGCAACCGGGCGCCGGGCGCGACTGCCCTGGAGGACCGGACCGATCTCGCTCTGTCGGTGGTCAAAGAGACCGACGCCGGAATAATCGTCCACGGAGCGCGGGTGCTGGCCACCTTGGCCCCGCTTTCCGAGGAGATCGCCCTGTACCCAACGGCGTCGCACATGCTGCCGAACAACGCGCCCAACCCAACGTCCTTCGCCTTCGCCATCCCCTGCGACACCCCCGGACTGAAGTTCCAATGCCGGGAGAGCTTCGATCTCAATCGTTCCCATTTCGACCATCCCCTAGGCTCCCGCTTCGAGGAGATGGACGCCGTGGCCTTCTTCGACAACGTGCTGGTGCCCTGGGAGCGGGTGTTCCTGCTGGGAGACGTTGCTCTCTGCAACAACATGCAGATGGCCACCAACCGGCACCTGCACGCCGGACAGCAGGTGGTGACCAGGAACCTGGCCAAGTGCGAGTTCGTGCTAGGCCTGGCCAACCTTATGACCGAGACCCTGGGCTCCAACGACCAGACCCAGGTCCAGACCATGATCGCGGAAATCATCGAGAACCTAGAGGTCACCCGGTCGTGCCTGCGCGCCGCCGAGGTAGACGCCAAGATCGACCAGTGGGGCGTGATGTGTCCGGCCGAATTGCCCTTGCAGGTGGCCCGCAACATGTTCATCCGCATGTATCCCCGCATGGGCGAGATCCTGCACCTGTTGGGTTCCAGCAGCCTCATGGCCCTACCCTCCGAGGCTGACATGGAAGGCCCGCTGGCTGACGACATCAGGCGCTACCTGGAGACCGACACATCGTCGGCCAAGGACCGGGTCCAGTTGTTTCGGCTGGCCTGGGACGTTAGCTGCAGCGCTTTTGGCGCGCGGCAAATACTCTATGAACGGTTCTTCCAGGCCGACTCGGTGCGCAACGCCGTCATCCTCTACAACATGACCGACAAGGAGCCCGCCAACAATGTGGTGCGGGAGTTCTTGGCCCAAGATTAAAAACATCTAACTAAGGATTTCTATATGCCTGAGCCACGCGTAGTCAGAAAAGAAGAAGTTGATAGCCTACAGCGGGCCCCGGGGGTCTCCGTTGCCAGTAGCATCACCAAAGAGGCGGGAGCGACCGAGATATCCAGTGGCATAACTACTTTCCAGGAAGGGTCGTCAAACACGACCCACTATCACAACGCCGAGGAATCCGTCATCGTCATCGAGGGCGAGGGCATCCTGATAATCAACGGCGAAGAGAACCACGTGCGGCAGTACGATGCCGCCTTCATCACGCCGGGCACGCACCACCGCCTGATCAACACCGGCAACACCCCGTTCAAGATAGCCTGGTCTTACGCCACCGTGGACGTAACCAGGACGCTGGTGGAAGAGTAGGGCGAGCTCCAAACTAAGCTTGCAGTCCCTTCTCCCGCGGCGGTGGTTCAACAGGCTCAGGACGAGCGGAGCGCCGTAGGCCGACGAAGAATCTTCCAGGCATCACTTTGGCAGACCCTTCGTAAGCCTGCTCAGCGGACTATTGCCACACCCGTGGTGATGGGTGGTCCCGGGCCTGCTCGGCCTGCTGGGAGGTTCCTCAGCCGGGCTGACTTCGCTCCTGCGTTGCAGGTGCTAACTTGGCCCTTCTTGGTAATCACCGTGCTCATGCTGGCGCGGGGTTGGTGGCTGGCGCCGTCTTGCGGCAGTTGGCGGGGACCCGCGTAGAGAACCGCGCCACATATACTCTGATCGCATCGACCGCGTTGGCAGCAACGTTGTGGAGTCTGCGGTTCGCCAATGTGCTGGGCGAGAATCCTCTGTAGGAACGACCAGGAATCAGACCTCTGCCTTTGATTCCTCAGCGTCTTGCGACTCTAACTCTTCAGAATCTTCGACATAAGGCGGTTGCAACGCCGAGAGCGTCATGCCGGCCAAGACGATGCCCGCCATAGTCAGGAAGGCGTAACGTAGGCCCAAGGTAAATGCAGGAGCAACGCCCTCAACCTCTTGGCGGACTGCTTCCAGGCTGGGCTCGTATCCCTGCGCAGCCATGGTGGTCGTCACGATGATGGTGGCGAATGCGATGCTGGTGACGTTCGCGGCGTTCCTCACCAGGTTCAAGAACCCCGAAACCACCCCGTACTTAACCTGGCCGACGGTGCTCATCACAGAGCTGGAGTTGGGAGAGTAGAAGATGCCCATCCCCGCGTTCATCAGCACCAACGCCGGCACAACCATGAACAGAGATGAGTCCTCGGTGACGCGGGAAAGGATCAAAAGCCCCACAGCCGATGAAGCCAACCCGCCCACGGTGAAGGGCCGCCGACCGAACCGGTCTGAGAGCACCCCGCTAATCGTCCCTAAGACCGCCATGCAGAACGCTCCTGGCACCACCACAAACCCCGCCGTCTTGGCGCTGTAACCCAGCACGTTCTGAAGGTAAAAGGGCATCATGAACAGCACCGCCGAAGACCCCAAGAAAGTCAGGAACGCGGCGGAAACCCCAAAGGTGAAAGTTCTTCCCTTGAACAACCGCAGGTCCAGCATCGGCGAATCCGTGCGCAATTCCCACCAGATGAACGTAACCAGCATCGACACAGCCCCGGCGAAAGCCGCAATGATTGGCGGAGAGGTCCAACCCGCCTTATTGCCCGTGGTCATAGCCACCATCAGGGCTATTAGAACTCCAGTCGACAAGGCGGCCCCCCACCAGTCGAACCGCGTGCCGCTGATCTCCTGGACCTCGCTCCAACCCCGCATCACCCAAACGGTGGCCACCACGCCAATGGCCTCCAGCGGCAGGGTCAGGAAGAACACCACTCGCCAGCCAAAGGCATCGACCACCAAGCCGCCGATGGCCGGGCCGGCAACAGCGCCTACGCCCACCATGGTCATGAATAGTCCGATAGCCCGGCCTTTCTCGTTGGCTGGGAAAGCCGCAGTGATGATGGCCATGCCGGTGCCCTGGGTCATGGCGGACCCAACACCCTGCAACACCCGAGACGGGAACATCATCTCCAAAGCCGGTGAGAGCCCGGACAGGACCGCCCCTGCCGCCAACACCACCATCCCGGTGATGTATATCTTCTTCCGCCCAACGAGGTCGGACAACCGCCCCATGGGCAGCAGCAGAGCAGCGATGGTCAGGGAGTAGATGATCACCACCCATTGGATGGTGGGAAGATCGGTCTGGAATTCGCTGGCAATGGTGGGAAGCGCGACGTTGACGCTGCCGTGGTCAACCACCGAGGCGAAGATGCCGATGGCCAAGGCGCCGAAGACCCAGTATTTATAATTGGGGCTTCGAGTCAAGGATGTACCACTGTCTGGATTGGAGCCGCCCGAATTGGAGTTGGAAGGGAACGAAGACATACCGTCTAAGGTTACTTCAGTTTTCCGTGCCTTGCCACACTTGCCATCCTACTGGCCAGCCGTCACCGGGCCGGCTGTTGTATCACGGGGTGCCCACCGGGAAACAGCGGATAAATCACGTGTTGGAAATGGGAGGCCCAAGTGTCGAGAATACCCGCCGCCACCAGAGAAAGCGTGCCCCAAGACCAACTTGCCGCCTTTGGCGAAATGGTCAGCCAACGCGGCAGCGTACCGGACATCGGCCCGATCTCCGTCATGATCAACGTGCCGGAACTCACCAGACGCGGCGAACACTTCCGGGCCTACATCAGGGGCGACGAGTCCAGCCTTCCGCTAAACGTGCGTGAGCTGGCCATGATTCTGACTGCGAGGGAGATGGACTGCCAATTCATCTGGAATGCCCACTGCGCATTCGCCCGTCAGGCAGGCCTTAGCGACGAACTGGTAAACAACCTGCGGGACAAGAAAAACCTGCCTGCCCTCTCAGCCGAGGAGGCTGCAGTGGTCGATTACGGTCGGGAGTTGTTCCGAACCAGGAAAGTAAGCCCGCCCGTCTATGATGCCGCCCTCGCCCTGTCCGGCGTGCGGGGCCTAGTGGAACTCACCAACCTCCTGGGGTACTACTCGTCCCTGGCCTTCAACATCAATGCCTTCGACGTAGGCCTACCAGATAACATCACCGAATCGCCGCTGCCGGTGTAACCAAAAGCAATGAGCCCCCCTTTCGTAACGGGGGGATTGGGGGGATTTTGGCCATCCCTGATATCCCGAGTTTGGTGGCTGAGAATCACAGAAATCCCCTAGCCCCATTACGAAATGGGGGAACTATTTTCTGACGTGGGCAGCCCTGGATCAGACAACAGCGTTAATAGCTAGTCTAGACTTTGATACGGCCGCTGTATTATTATCAGAACACAGTGGTAGCAAAGGATAAGGTAGCTTCAGAAGCCGCAAAGACCCTTATCGAAAGGGTCGGAGCCTACCTGCCCGAAGACAGCACCGAACTTGTGGGGCAGGCGTACCGCTACGCCAACGAATGCCACTCGGGCCAGATGCGCCAATCTGGCGACCCCTACATCGCCCACCCCCTTGAAACCGCCCTCTTCCTGGCCAACCTCCACCTAGACACCCACACCATAGTTGCCGCTCTACTCCATGACGTGGTCGAAGACTGCGGCGTTTCCCTAGAGGAGATTACCCTGCGCTTTGGGCCGGAAGTGAGCAAGCTGGTGGACGGTGTCACCAAGTTGACTCGCATGGACGACAAGCTCCAACCGCCAGCCGAAGATGTCGCCGGACTGATGGACGACGCTGAGTCGCTCCACGCCGAGAGCTTGCGGAAGATGCTGGTCTCCATGGCGGAAGACATTCGGGTGGTCTTGATCAAGCTGGCCGACCGCCTGCACAACATGAACACCCTGGATGCTTTGCCGCCTGAGAAGCGGAAGCGCATCGCCCAGGAAACGCTAGACATCTACTCTCCCCTGGCCCACCGCCTGGGTATCTGGGAGATCAAATGGCGGCTGGATGACCTGGCCTTCCGGCACCTGAACGAAGAGAAGTACCGGGAGATCTCCAAGATACTTGCGTCCAAGCGCGCGGAACGCGAGGACTACATCGAGAAAGTGGCCTCAACGCTTCGCGAGGAATTGGCCAGATATGACATTACCGCTGAGGTGATCGGCCGTCCCAAAGGCATCTACAGCACCTACCTCAAGATGGAGAAGTACCAAGCGCAGGGAAAGCAGCTCAGCGATATCTACGACCTCTTCGCTCTGCGGGTCTTGGTAAACGAAACCGCGGACTGTTACAAAGCATTGGGCGTGGTCCACCAACTCTGGCACCCTATTCCCGGGCAGTTCGACGACTACATTGGCAATCCCAAAGAGAACATGTACCAGGCCCTGCACACAACCGTAATCTGCGACGGTGGGACGCCCCTAGAAGTGCAGATCAAGACCTTTGAACTGCATCAGATCGCTGAGTACGGAGTAGCGGCCCACTGGGCCTATAAAGAAGGAAATTCGGGCGACCAGCGGTTCGAGGAAAAGATGACTTGGCTGCGGCAGTTGATCGACTGGCAGCGAGAAGTATCCGGGACAGCCGAGTTCATCGAGTCCGTAAAACAGGACATCTTCCAAGACCAGGTGTTTGTCTACACGCCAAAAGGCCGGATTGTTGAGCTTACCTCCGGCTCCACGCCGGTGGACTTCGCGTACAAGATTCACACTGCCTTGGGCCACCACTGCATCGGCGCCAAGGTTAATGGGAAACTCGTTGCCTTGGACACCACCCTGGAGAACGGCGACACAGTGGAAGTGCTCAACTCCAAGTCGGACCGTGGCCCCAGCCTGGACTGGTTAAACCCCAACCGTGGCTTCGTCCGCTCGGCTGGAGCCCGGCAGAGCGTGCGACAATGGTTCCGCAAACAGGAACGCAGCACCAACATAGAGCGCGGAAAAGAAGTACTGCGCCGGGAGCTGCATCGACTCAACCAAAAGATTAATGATGAGACCATCTTAGGCCTGTTCAAGGTTGATACCATGGACGACTTGATGGCCAATCTTGGCTCCGGCAATATCGCCGAGAGTCTACTGTCGCACCGGCTGGCCCAGATCGGTCATGAGACCGAAGAGCCGCTGGCCAAACGGCGCAATGACCTGCCGCTTACGAGCCCGAATTCAGGCATCACGGTCCTGGGCGTCGGTGACCTGCTGGTGCATATCGGCCGTTGTTGCAACCCCATTCCCGGCGACCCGATCATTGGTTTCATCACCCGGGTCCAGGGCGTGACCGTCCATAAGGAAGACTGCCCCAGAGTGCGGCACGAAGATGAACCGGAACGCTTGGTGGACGTCCAGTGGGGCAAGGAACAGCAACTCTATCCGGTGCGGATAATCATGAAGGCCTATGACCGGGTTGGGCTCCTGCGGGACGTGACCGCCTTGGTCTCCAACGAGGGAGTGAACATCGCCTCAGTGGTCACAGGAGATTATTCCAACGGCACCGTCACCTTGAGCCTCACCTGCCACACCACAGGGCTGGACCAACTGAACAAGCTCTTCTCTAAGCTAGACGGCGTGCGCGGTTGCATCTCCGTAACCCGTGACCACACCATAATGCCCCTCCCCTCCCGCAGCTAACTAACTACCGCTTCCTCCCGCCTCTGTTGCTAGGTTATCAACCTCCTAGCTATTGGCCGTGGATCGCCTCGCCATTCTGTCACCCTGAGCGGAGCGAAGGGTCTGCAAACTCTATGAATGGAAGATCCTTCGTCGCTTCTGTCATCCTGATGACAGAATGGCAGCAAGACACTTTTCGCGCTCCCGAAACCTTTGACCGCCCTTTCGCCGCTTCTGTATGTATAATGTGGGCTCGCGCATTCGCGTCCAAATGGAAGAAAAATTCTGGAGGTAGCTCTATGCCAGAGAGAAAACCTGTGATCCCTGAGGGATCCGCCCCCAACCCGGCCTTGTCGGCTGGAATGATCGTGGGAGAGCTTCTGTTCGTATCCGGCCATGTGGCCACGGACAGCAGCGGCACTGTCGTTGGCGTGGGCGACGCCGAAGCCCAGACCCGTCAAATCATGGACAACATTCGGGGCGTCGTCACTGCCGCCGGAGGCAAGATGGAGGACGTGGCCAAGATCACCTGTTTCATCACCGACATCGCCTATTACCCCGGCTACAGCAAGGTCCGGGCCGAGACTTGGCCCAAGGACCCGCCCGCCAGCTCCACCGTGGTGGTCGCCGGTCTGGTGCGGCCGGAATTTCTAGTAGAAGTGGAAGCCATCGTCCGTCTCCCAGGCTAAACGGGCGGGCGGGCGGCATAGCCGTGTTTACATAGGTGAATTAACAAAAACTCCCTTCAAGGTGACCATGCGTGAAGGGAGTTTTTATTTCTAAGTTCAGCGGCATTGCCGCCTAGCTGTAGCGGATCCTGGGGTCCAAGAAACCGTAGAGCAAGTCCACGCACAGATTTATCGTCAAGATACCAGTCCCAATTATTACGATGACGGCCTGAATCATGGGGAAGTCGAACTGGAAGACCGCTTCGATGAGTATGCGGCCCATACCGGGCATCAGGAAGATCGTCTCTATGATTACGGCGCCTTCAAATAAGCGGCCAAACTGCCATCCCGTCATCGTTAAGATCGGCAGAGCCGCGTTCTTCAGGCCATGTCGTATCAGAACGGTCTTCTCAGACAATCCCTTGGCCCGCGCCGTCCTCATGTAATCTTCCCGGAGAATCTCCATCATGGACGACCGGGTGACCCTGGCGATGAATGCCATGTCGTATAACGCCAGAGATAGAGCTGGAAACGCCATCTGTTTCAGGTTGGTCAATGGATCGACCCACAGATCGGCATAACCCAACGGTGGCAGCCAGCCAAACATATTAACCAAGAATAGGATCAGAAGAATCGCAAATAAGAAATTCGGGATCGAGACGCCGACCAAGGTGAAAAACCGTGCAAAATAATCCAACCAACCATCCGGACTGACGGCGGACAGTACCCCCAACGGCACCGAGAATACGATCGCCAATACGATGGCTAAGACCGCCAATTCTAGGGTCCGCGGGATCCTCTTCTGCAGCTCAGTCATCACCGGTGCATTGAACCAGAAGGAATCACCAAAGTCTCCGACGACGGCATGACTGATCCAATCGACGTACTGAACAGGTATCGAGCGGTCGGTGCCCAACTCGTGGCGCAGTCTGTCCAGATCTCGCTGGGTGTAATTACCCTCGCCTTCACTCAGAATGGCCAAAGCCGGGTCCCCGGGAATGATGCTCATCAACACAAAGACGATGATGGTCAACAGAAGGACTGTCGGGACGAAAAGGGCGATTCGTTTTATGGCGTATTGGCGCATTGCTGAGCTTCTTTTAACCCTCCGTTTGCACGGTTATCGCCCACCTTTCGCTTGGTCGGGGAGCCAGGTGGCCAACTCCGGAAAGGCGATCACTAGCCCAATGACAACAAACATACATACCATAAATGGCAATACGCCGACGAAAACGTCGTTGATGGTGCCGGTCTGAGCCAGCACACCTTCATACTCCGCCATTTCCTTGTCGCTATCCCGGCGTGCGCCGTGGAGCACGTAGAGCGCCATGCCCTGGGGTGGGCTGATCTGGGCAGCCTCCAGCAATATCACCATGATTATCCCGAACCACACCTTGTCCACGTTGGCGTCGCTCAATACCGGTATCAGTATCGGCAGGGTGGTCAGCATCATGGAGTAACTTTCCATGAAGGTGCCCAACACCAGATAGAACACCACCAAAACCAAGACCAGTTGTAACTGCGATAGCTCAAATGCGGCTACCCACTCGGCCATGTCCACCGATATCCTGACCGATGCGAAAGCGAACTGGAGGGTAAACGCCGCCATCAAGATCAGCAGAATCATTGCTGAGGTGCGGGCCATGGAAAGAAAGGACTCTTTCAGGAGGCGCACCATATCGTTGATGTTCCGCTGGATGTCCCCGGGCATTATCGGCCGGGCAATCTGGACGTCGTCCAGTCTGGCCCTAGCCGCCCCAGGGAGTCCCGGTAACCGCCGTAGAACGCCGGCGGCCAAGCTGATGAGCAACATTCCCGAATTTCCAACTAGGGCCAGGAAGAACGCTCCGGTCACGCCCGCGGCAGCGGCCTCGGTCGGTGTGGCGAACCCAAAATAGATGCTGCCCAACACGGCGAAGATCAAGAATCCGATGGGGAGCAAACTGAACAATCCCAAGAACCGCAGCCGCCAACTAACCATCTCTTCTTTAGGCGCGATCCCCGGCCAGATCTTAGCCGCAATCATGATCATGAGCATGAAAGTGACGGCCAATATCGCACCGGGCACGAACCCAGCCAAAAAGAGCCGGCCTATTGATTCTCCGACGATCAGTCCGTACAGAACCAGGCCGATGCTCGGGGGTATCAGGATGCCCAGAGTCCCGCCGGCGGCCAAGGACCCAATCACCAAACGCTCGTTGTATCCCCGTTGGCGAAATGAAGGCAGGGCTACTCTGCTGATGGTAGCCGCCGTGGCCACACTGGAGCCGGCACAGGCGGCAAATATGGCACATGAAGCGATGTTGCTATGGATCAGGCCACCCGGGATGAATACCAGCCAACGTGACAGGACGTTGTACATTCGATCGGCGACACCACTACGGAGAACCAATTCCCCCATTAGGATGAACAGTGGTATGGCGATCAGGATGAAGTTGGTACTGCCCTCCCAGGCCCTGTTACCCATGATGTTCCACAGGTTAGGGTTTGAAATATTGAAGAACTTCATGAGGATGAGCGCTACCGCGCCCAATGCTCCAGCCACATAAAGGCCGCCCATGAAAAACGCGCTCATCATCCCAAATGCCGCGCCGATCGCCATTCTAAATAATCATCTCCGGCCACGTTGATTCCGCACTAAACCAGGGAAAATCAAAGGGGTGGGGTGTCGTAATCTAGCTACGAATATTCGTCTCTCGTAGATTGCCCCACGAGACTATACAGGAACGGTGTCAGTGGAAACACCCAGTGGGGGTTGATAATAGTTATCCGGAGCGCAACCGGCCATCGATCCGGCTGGTGCGGGAAGCGGCGCTAGTCGTCGGCTGCGGCTGGGG
>VFHG01000188.1 GCA_009392075.1 SAR202 cluster bacterium | reverse complement strand
GTGTCGGAAGTTCTCCCAGTCGGTCCCGGCGAAGAACCCGTGGACTCCTGGGAGGCCCCACCGGGTCCTGCCGGACCAGTGCCGCATGAAGGGAGAGCAGGGATGGCCTATAATCGACCCATACTTCGAGTAGGAGGCGTACTCCTGGTCACGGAACATGGGATTGCTGTCGCCGATTCCGTTGACGAAGTTGAGCATGGAGCCAACGGAGGCGTCCCGAACGAAGTTTTCGGTCCGCAAGCGCATGCCAATCATTGCCTTGGCGGCGGCGATGGACTCGGCAGTGATTCCCTCAACCTCAGGTAGGGTCTGAGTGACCCGTTCTTGTTCGTTTTGTTTTGCCATGTTTACCTCGGGTTTTTAGCTGTGAGCCGGGATTTTAAGGCTACGTTACCAGAGAACCTGGTCTTCTTCCAGTCGGGTAATCTCCTCTTCTGCCATCCCTAAAAGGCCACCGAATATCTGCTGGTTGTGCTCGCCCAACAAAGGCGCGTGCCGATGGATGGAAGGAGGTGTCCGTTCCAGGTTCCACATGATGTTATAGACGGGCTCCACCCCCAGAGACGGGTGCTCGATGTCGGAGTAAAGACCGCGTTCCTTGAAGTGCGGGTTAAATAGCCGGTCCTCTGCGCCCATCACCGGTATCGCGGCCACTCCGTTCGCCTGGAGCAACTCTGTGATATCTCCGGCGGTCCGCTCTCGGGTCCAAGTGGACAGGTTGTCGTCCAGGTCTCGCCGATTTTCCAGGCGGGAATACCGGCTTGAGAATCGTTCTGCTTCACACCAGGCTGGGTTGCCCATGCCTGTTTTCAGCCCCTGCCACTCCTCCTCGGTCCTGACGGCGATGGACACCCAAGCCTCGTCACCTTCGCAAGGATAGTTGCCATAGGGGGCCATCACCGGATCGTAGTTGCCTTTAGGGCCCATGACCCGGCCAGTCATTTCGTATTCCATCAGGCCCGCGCCCATGGTTGCGACCGTGGCTCGTAGCATGGAAACGTCGATGTACTGCCCCTGGCCAGTCCGTTCTTTCTGGTGCAGCGCAGATACGATGGCGAATACCGAGTGCAGCGCACCCACGATATCTGCGTAGGCGTGTTTTAGTCCCAGCGGCCTCTCGCCTTCGTAGCCCATGGTGCTGTCCAGGCCAGACAAAGCGCCGATGGACGGCGCATAAGCTCTCAGGTCTCGCAACGGCCCTGTCTGACCGTTGGACGAGATGGATGCCATCACGATTTCCGATTTGATTCCGGAAAGAACGTCGTAGCCCAGACCCAGCCGATCCATCACGCCCGGAGAGAAATTCTCCACGACCACATCGCAGTGAGGCACAAGTCCCTTAATCAGATCGATGGCCCCTGGCTTCGTTGTATTGACGGCGATGCTGAGCTTTCCGCGGTTGACGTTGTGGAACAAGGGATGTTGTTCCGGATCGGGTTCATCACCGATGATGGGGCGGCCCAGGCGCATATAGTCCATGCGTTGGCGGGTCTCCACCTTGAGGACCTCGGCGCCCATGTCGGCCAGTACCATGCCGGGTAACGCGCCGGCCAGGACCCAGCCAAAGTCCAACACCCGGTATCCGCTGAGCGGGCCAGCCCCAGCATTTTCGTTATCTTGGTTCATCGCCTAAATTATCCCTGTCTGGTAAAGCTTGACCAGCTCCTCTTTGGAGTAACCCAGCACATCGCAGTAGATGTCGGCGTTGTGCTGACCTAGTAACGGCGCTGGCCTCGGCGGCGACGCTTCCTGGTTCGAAAGTTTGTAGGGCGGTCCGGCGAAGGAAACAGGACCGGTGTCTGGGCGTTCGATCGCCACGAACTGATCGGCCAGACTTTCGTCGTTCCGGACCTCGCCGAAATCGCGCACTGGGGCAAGAGGAACGCGGTGCTCCAGCGCCAAGGCTAGCAATTCAGCTTTGGTGTGCTGTGTCAGCCATTCCTCCATGTAACCGTCGACTTCGTCGGCGTGTTCGTTATTCATCGCCGTGCGGTTTCGGAAACGGTCTTCTTTGGCCCACTCAGGACTGCCCATGACCTCAAGCAGGGTGCGCCACTGTCTTCCTTCCGGAGAGCCCACGAATATGTATCCGTCCTTGCAGCGAAGGATGCAGTTGGGGTAGGGGAAGTCCAGGGCGTGGTGGCCGGTCCGCCGGGTCATGCGCCACTGGTAAACAGCCATCAACGCTTCTGGGCCGTTGTAGATACCGGCCATGGACTCGACTTCGGCGATATCGATGTGCTGCCCGCCGCCGGCCAGAAGGGCGATGACAATCGACGATGCGGCGGCCATGGCGGCGAAATAGCCGACCTCCGGAGTCCCGAAACCCAAAGGTTCTCGATCGGGGCTACCCAGCCCCTCGCAGATCCCTCCGGCAGCCGCCAAATTGATGTCGTAGGCCTTGTAATTGCGGTATGGGCCGGTCAATCCGTAGGGAGTTACCGACGCCATGACCAGAGCATCGTTGTGAGTCCGCAGGCTCTCGTAATCGACTCCCAACAGGTCCATCTCGGTCGGGTGGAGGTTGTGGACGAATACCTGCGATTGGGCAAGTAATCCGCCCAGAATCTCACGCCCAGTCGGAGTTTCCAGGTCCAGGGTTACTCCCTGTTTATTGGCGTTTAGATAGAGGAACAAGCCGCTCCGTTCATGGTGGGGCTGGTCGTTGAGAAAAGGCCCGTATTCCCGAGCCTGGTCCCCCACGCCGGGCCGTTCTATCTTCACAACCTCGGCTCCCATATCGGCGAGGAGCTTGCTGCAGTAGGGGGCGGATACGGACTCCCCAAGTTCCACGACGCGCAGACCCTGGAGCAGCGAAAAAGTCAAAGGGAATCTCCGGAGGTGTTCATGTTCGGGGCAATGACGACTGCTGGATCAGTCTCAGCATTGCCAATCGGATTGGAATTATACAGTGAAAAAAGCTGGTCTGTTAATGACCGTAGATGTAAATTCAAACTCACGCATCGGCGGCTAGCCCGCAAGATGCGGGATGACGTGTTTGCCGAATAACCGCAAGGTCTCCATCACCTCTTCATTAGCAATGGGACCGATCTGGAATAATGGCATGATTTCGTCCACGCCCGTGGGCACGTATTGTTCCATATAGCGAAGGCAGTCATCGGGGTCTCCGATGCAATACCGCCCTTCTTTGATCAGGTCCAAAGAGGAAATTTCGTCGCGCTTAGATGACTCCGTGACCACCGAACGTTGGTAGTGCCACTGGTAGTCGCTCGGCACGTTGGCTGGGTCCTGTTCCTGCCAGACCCGGCCATGGCGGAGGTCTTGCTGACTCCGGTACCAATCTAGAATCTTGGCCCCTCGTTCCTGGGCTTCTTTGCGGCTTTCGGCACAGATCGCCAGCGTGCTGATGGAGACGCTATCCTTGATCACTTTCCCTACGGGTTTGGCGTTTTGGATGCCCTCGCGATAGGCGTCTATTAATTGGGTCAGGCGATCTGGGCCACCGCTCGACATAGCCAGGCATCCCAAGCCGAGCTCGCCGGCCTTTCTGAAGGTTTCCTCGCGGCTACAGCCTAGCCATATGGGAGGATGGGGAGTCTGCACCGGCTTGGGGTGAACCTCTCTAGTCGGGATTTGGAAGTACTTCCCCTGGTACGAAAACTCCCCCTCGCCCCAGGCACGGGGAATGATCTCCAACGCTTCGTCCACCATGCCGGTGGCGTTCTCGAGGTCAACTCCGAAGGCTGCCATCTGGTACGGGTAACCGGAGCGGCCGACGCCCAAATCCACCCTTCCCTTGCTTAAGATATCAAGGGTGGCCGTCCTCGCAGCGATGTGCAACGGGTGCTGCACCGGAGGAACTGCCACGGCTATTCCTAGCCTGATGCGGGATGTTCGCTGGCTGATGGCAGCCAGGGTAACATCCGGCGCGCTGGAGTGAGACCATTCAGTGCGGAATTGGTGGTCAGCCAGCCAGACGCTTTCGAACCCCTGCTCTTCAGCAAAGACCACCTGGTCCATCATCTCCCAATGGCGGTCATAGTCGCTGCTGGGCGTCCAGGGCTTGGGGACCTGTATCTGGTAAAACATCCCAATCTGCATTAAGTCCATCCCCTAGATTGATTCGGCTAGGCACGAATTATACTACGCGGCATCGAGGCTATTCATTGGCGTAGAATGAATTCGATAATCGATGAGGAAGGTAGCGAATGGTTACCGTATTAACAGAAACGAGCGCAACTGAATCAACAATAGCACCAGGCGAATCGCATCCTAAAGATGAGCTATGGCTTAGCACAAGCGATACCGCCGCCATAACAGGTTGGTCGATGAAACCGGAAGGTTTCTGCAAGGGTGATATCTGCGTGCCAGTGCCATTAGATAAGGCAGATAGTTTTGTCCAAGGGGACGCCATCAATGTCTCAGCTTTTTGGGACCTGATGGGCAAGCCTGCAGTTCGGAGCGCCAATGCGGAGGTGTGGCTCCTGGGCGAGAGCGCCGGCCTTCGCAATGACACAATGCTTAGTCTTGAGGCGCCCAATTTCACGCTGCCTGATCTAAACGGCAATAACCATTCATTGACCGACTTCCGAGGGAAACGCGTCCTGTTGATCACCTGGGCTTCTTGGTGAGGATGCCGGAATGATCTGCCAGGTTGGCAGACGATGTTTGAAACCGTGCAGAACGACGGCTTTATGATCCTGTCAGTGGCGATGGATGCCGATGTCGAGGCTGCGCGACCGTGGATCGAGGCGGCCGCACCGGATTACATCACGCTTATCGATCAAAACCACTTGCTCTCTTCGTTGTACAACATGGTCAACGTACCCCAGGCGGTCTGGATAGACGAAACCGGCATGATCGTTCGCCCGGTTGAGACGGGCGGCTCACTGGACGTGGTGAAGGAATATGACCCGGAAATAGGCGGGTATATACCGGAGACAGCTGCAC
Organism: SAR202 cluster bacterium; assembly: GCA_009392075.1. The sequence goes on along the minus strand of VFHG01000188.1, from coordinate 7,572 downwards.
GTGCTGCAAGCGCAAAATCGACATATATCCAGGCCGTGAGAGACTGGGCTGTCAATGGCAGCGCCAGTCCGTTCTTGTTTGACACTGATGAAGCGAGAAAACATCTGCCGGCAATGAGCAACGAAATGGCCCTGGCACATGCAAAATTCCAGTTGGGCCAATACCTGAAACGAATTGGCCGCGCTGATGAAGCTGATGCGATCTTCGCCGAGTGCCGCCAGTTACACCCGGATTCATGGAATATCTTCCGGGAGACAACGGAGCGGGCGGCATCGGGGCTAGCCGTCGGAGAAGAGTTTTGGGGGAAGGTCAAATCCCTCGGCGATAAGCAGTACTACGCCACCATCGATATGGAAGGCATGCCAAGCTGAAAGTTTCCCGGGTAGCATGCAGGCCGGAGGCTACGCCCGTTTTCTGCATCGAGCAAGGCGACGCCCGGGGGGAATCTTCCAATGCGAGGATTCAGTGAAAAAGCGATTAGCCAAGAGTAGGCGAAAATGGATTTTCGGGGTCGCAGGCGGCCTGGCCGAGTACCTGGGCATCTCGCCTACACTCGTACGGATGGCGTTTGTTGTCGGGGCGGCCTCCTCTACTCTCGGGCTGTTGGCCTACGTTGTATTGTTCGTCTGGATGCCCAAAGCACCCGAAGGAGAGTAGTCGTTGCTGCCCTCACCCGATAAATAACGTGTAGGACCCTCGGTTCACTTGTTCAACTGTCTGAGCACACAGCATGCGATGGTCTTTAGACAGCGCCCGTTTCGCCACTTCAATATTAACTGGTGAAATCTGCTCCAGAGCCTGGATTTCAGCCAGGGTAAAATACTCCGCCCTGTCGACTTCTTTCATATCGGGGTTGGGCTCGCCGGACTGACGGCTCAACAGCATCACGATGTACAAGCTGTTGCCTCCTTCTTCGTCGTACCGGTTCCTGATACCCAACACCCCTTGGACCGTGGTCTTGACTCCGGCTTCCTCTTCTACTTCCCGGACCACGGCTAACTCCATCGTTTCGTTTTGCTCGACAAACCCGCCGGGTATCTGCCAATTACCACGGCCTCGGCGCGATGACCGCCGGACTAGCAGCAATCGGCCGTCGTCAACGACCGCTCCGCCAACGCCGACGTTGTATCCAGTGTTGTACCGGTCCGGTGGTGGCATCGTTCGATATTCCTTCGCTAAAGAGTCCGTTGATTGCTCGATTGCCTTCAAGTTGGGATAGTATAGGCCAAGGGGAATCCTGCCAACCTTGTCTACGGACCGCCAACGCGGATTTAACTACCGGATTTAACTAAAGGAGCATCTACAATGACAGTAGAAAGATTCACGAATGTGATCACCGAAGAAACAGAACTGCGTGAGATTTTTGGCGAGCCATCAGAACGCGCGGTGAACAAGCAGATAGACCGGCTGGATGTTCATTGCCGCGCTATCGTTGAAAAATGCCCATTCATATTGCTTGGTACATCGAATGCTGAAGGTCGATGTGATGTTTCTCCAAAGGGAGATTACCCTGGTTTTGTGCGGGTACTGGATGATAGGACGATCGCCATCCCCGATCTACCCGGCAACAATCGCCTAGATACTCTCCGGAATATGATAAAGAACCCTCAGGTAGGCTTGATCTTCATGATTCCCGGAATGAATGAAACTCTGAGAATCAACGGCAAAGTCCAATTGGTTCGAGACCCTAGTTTACTCGAGAGCATGTCGTTCCAAGGGAAATTACCCAAACTGGCAATCGTCGTTAACGTTCAAGAAATTTTTACCCACTGCCCCAAGGCATTTCTCCGCTCCAAGTTGTGGTCGGATGAATACCGAATCGAACGCAGTGAATTGCCATCATTCGCCGAGATCTTGAAAGATCACACGGGTCTTGTCGATTGCGACGTGGAAGAGTTACAGAAAGAGCTAGATCATAGAGCTGCGACAACATTGCATTAGCCGCTTATTCCCTCGGAGTTCTATCCTGGAGCCGGGCCTCGTTAACATCTCTGGGTATAGATGACGAAACAGGGAAGCAACTCAATTTAACCAAAGGAACACAATGCCGCCATGGGCTGGTCCAAACATCATCCAACAGGTCTGATTCATAATTCGGCACAAAACAGCTATCGAGGCTACACCCTATTCAGCAACCTTGGCGGCCATCACACCAGTCTCGTAGACATGGAAGGCCGGGTGTGTCATACGTGGCAATCTGACCAGGGAATCAACTACAGCTACCTCTTGCCCAACGGCCACTTGCTGCTCCGGACCGGTCCACCGGGACAAGAAGTCTCTTTTCTAGACCGACCGGAGCGAGAACTTCTGCCAAGGGGCGGCAGGACGGCATCCGGGGCCATTCTAGAGTTGGACTGGGACAGCAACGTTGTCTGGGAATACCGTGATCCACTGTTACACCACGACTTTGAACGTTTGTCTAACGGGAACACCTTGGTTTTGGTGTGGCAGTCGCTTCCTGAAGAGTTAGCCTCTAAAGTGAGCGGCGGTTTCAGCGCTGGCACGACCAAAGGACAGATGCTGGGCGACGTGGTGCGGGAAGTCACGCCGGATGGCGGCATGGTCAACGAATGGCGTTCCTGGGAGTACCTCAGCCTGGAAGAAGACACAATCTGCCCCCTGGAGGGACGCCTGGAGTGGACCCACCAGAACTGTTTGAACGTGACCAAGAATGAAGACCTCTTGGTGAGCTTCCGCCAGACCAGCACGGTCGGCATAGTCGATTGGTCCAGCGGGGAGTTTAGTTGGAAATGGGGCCCCGGAGAAATCTCTCACCAGCACAACCCCACCTACCTGGACAACGGGAACGTTTTGTTATTCGATAACGGGCCACACCGCCAGGGCATGAGCCACTCCCGGGTCATTGAGGTTGACCCAAGCGACAACCAGGTCATCTGGGAGTATCGAGGAGACCCGCCTATATCCTTTTTCAGCTACCACATCAGCGGCGCGGAAAGATTGCCCAACGGCAATACCCTTATCTGCGAGGGCGCCCCCGGCCGCATCTTCGAGGTCACGCCCAGACATGACATCGTCTGGGAGTACATCAATCCATTTGTCGCCTCGAGCGGCGAACACGGTGGCGGATCTGTTTCCAATAATGGCAACGCGGTGTTTCGGGCCCACCGCTACGGTCCAGACCATCCTGCTCTTCAAGGCAAGGACTTAGACCCGGCTCGCTATGCCAACTTGAACCGGCTCTACTCACCTGCATAATGTCTGAAAGCCGGACTAGTGTTCCGCTGTCGCAAATCGGCTGATACTCGAGGGCGGCACTTGCCCAGCGTAACGCCCACAGCGGAGGTAATGCAATATGTCCGATCCTAGCCGTTACGACGAATTCGGTTTTTACGCCCCTTTGCCAATGGACCGCGCCGCACGGCGCGAACCGGGCGCAGACTTTCCAACCGGGCCGGAGATTGGAAGCGCCCTGCCCGCTGTTTGCCTGCCGGACCAGCAGGGTCAGCTCGTGGACATTCGCCAGCATTGCGGCAGCCGCCGCGCAATTGTTGTGTTCCACCGATCCGCCTATTGGTGACCGCCTTGTATGACGCAGCTCGTGCAGCTGCAAAAAACGCTCCCAGAGTTGCGCGAGGCCGGCTACGAGGTGTTCGCCATCAGCAACGACACCGTCGAACGCCTCGCCGACTTTGCAAAACAGCACTGCATCACCTTCTCATTGTTGTCAGACGAGGATTCAACGGTGATCCGCGCCTTCGGCATCATGAACACCCTGATTCGGCCCGATGAGGGCAAGCACATGCGCTGGTACGGCATCCCATATCCGGGCACCTACATCACCGATGAAGCAGGCATTGTCGTCGACAAGGATTTTCATCAGCATCACGCTCGGCGCCTCTCTGGGCGGGGGTTGCTGCAGCGGGTCTTGGGCACCCTGCCAGAGCAACATTTCGACGCACCGAAGGCAACTAGTGAAGGTAACGAAGTCACGCTCACAACGAGCTTGGTCGATCCGACGCTAATGCTTGAAGTCATCAGTCTCCTGGTCTGCCGCCTTCACATCGCTGCGGGCAAGCACATCTACGCGCCGGGTGCGCCCGAGGCATTTACCCCAGCTAGCCTAGAGTTTTACGGCGAGGGATTGCGCTTCGGTGAACCAGAGTGGCCACAACCGCAGCGGCTCAACATGACAGATCTGAATATCCAGGTGCCAGTCTACGATCGTGAGGTCACCCTGTCAGTGCCAGTTACCGCCACCTCGGCACTGATTCGCCTGGGTCACGGCCTTGAGCAAACATCGGTAAAGATCACCATTGCATGCGCCTACCAATCCTGCGATGAAGTATCGTGCGGACTGCCCGAAACCATCGAAGCAACATTAAGTGTACCCCTCGAAGAACTTGTCGAACCAGAGGGAGTCAAGACTTACGCCAAACGCGTTGAACAGGAACAGTCTGCAAAGCGCCCGGATGGTCCACTGGATGGCGAGCCATGAAAACCCTGGATGAATCCTTTGATCCCTGTCTGCGATACCAGCGCCTGGACACGGGAACGTGATCTCGCTCGTTCCTGGGTCTCTAACGCGAACGGAGAAGCGGGCTACTCACCCATGACCTTGCGGAAAAACGCCAGAGCATTGCCCCCGGTGATCTTGATGATGTCGGCGTCGGTATAGCCGCGGGTAATCAGACCTCGGATGATGTTCTTCCCTTCGGCAGGGGATTCGACGCCGATTATGAAACCCGAGCTTCTCACACCGATGCTGGAATCTGTCCCAATTGCCACGTGGTCGATGCCTAGTAGCTTCACCATGTAATCGTAGTGGTCCAGCAGGAGTTCAATGCCCAGGGTAGATCCCCAGCTGCTGATCACCGACGGTTGTATCGTGACTCCGACGATGCCGCCTTTTTCCGCGCAGGCTACCAATTCCTCGTCCCTCCTCAGCCGTCCCGCGGCATACTCGCCGCCTCCCTGTTGCAGGCCCAGGGTGTATGACCCGTCGTGGCTGAAGGCAACCGGGGCCTCGGAGAACTCAATGGCGTCCATCGCCGTCCGAAAAGACGCGTGGGACAGGTCGACCACCATACCGAGTTCGTTCATCCTTTTTACAACTTCGATTCCGAATAAACTCAGCCCACCATCGTTTCGCTCGAGGTGGCCGTCCCCGATATAGTTCTTGCGCCGGTAGGTCAGCCCCGCCAGCCTGACGCCGACGTTGTAGAGTACGTCCACCCGCTGCAATTCGTTGCCGATGGCCAGGTGTTCCACAGTAGGCAAGAAACCCACCTGACCATTCTGCTTTGCGGCCTCGATCTCCGCGGCGTTGCCGACATTAACTACACCGTCATGACGGCTGACATCTGACAACATCAGGCCGATCTCGTCCAAAAGGTCTTCGAACCGGATAAAGGACATCTCGTCGGTCTTCACCATGCCCCTGTATACATTGGCGGTCCCAACCGCAGTGAAACCTCCATGCCGTACCGCCTCGTAGCCCCACTCGTGGGTGTCGCCACGCAGGTACTTCATGAGATGGTCGGGGTCTTCCGGCTTCACCATCGGGTGCTGATGGAGGTCGATCATTGTTGTCTCCTCCACCAAATTCTGAAATCTTCTCTCCTGATCATCGTCGAGGGTCACGGCCGTTGACCGACCCTGGATAACCTGCTTCGCCAATGAAACCGAACTATCCACCATCTAAGTTCCTCCTTCTACCGGACCGGGAACCGTACTTGGGTCTAGGTTGGTGATGACCTGACCGTTGAGGGCCAGTCTATGGGTGACGGAGCGAGCTTCACGTGTCGGAAAGAGGCAATTTGAACGACTGCGGCCATCGTGGATTGACTACGCCAACGCGTAGACTATGCTGCTCACCACTGCGTAAGGAATGAATCCAACCACCGCTACCCCTACCGCCCGCCAAGTGGATGAGTAGTCGAGGGCCTGTCGAATAGCTATCACCATGGCCACCAATTGCCAAATCGAGGCAATGGCGAAGACCAGGGGGGCCAGCACTGGAAGGAAATGGTGCCCCAGGTGGGATTCGAACCCACGACCCGCTGCTTAGAAGGCAGCCGCTCTATCCCCTGAGCTACCGGGGCACACGAAGCCAGCATAAAGCTGGAAGCCGGGTTCTAACCGGCTCATGGTTATCTTACGAACGCTCTTAGAAGGGTGTCAAGGCAGGCGTATCGGCCCTATGCCTTTTTTGATTATGTCCGGTAACCCGCTCGACGCGCTGATTGCGGATGCCCGTGCCCTCTGTCAAAATGAAAGCCCTCAACAAGCGAGGCTAGACCCTGTGGGTAAACGTGTACTACGGCTGAAGCGGTCTGCTTCTCCGTTTACACTTCTCCGTTTACCCTTCTCCGTTTACAAGGAAGTGATGGGCAATGGCAGACGACCTACTGAACTTGGAATCCAAGCCCCCCGCGAAGCAGTTGATCGCCGGATGGCGGCGGCAATGGTCGGACGGCGGTGAGATATCCAGCGGGCTGCCCCGTTATCTGATCAGCAAACTGGGCGCAACCCAGATTGGCGAGATGGGTCCGGAAGTCAACAAGCTCTGTTACCCGTTCCAGGTGCCAGGCACCCATGACACCTACCGCCCGAGAGTGGTCTACAACAACGGTCTACCCGTCCAGCCCATGACCCGCCGCAACCGTTTCTACGATGCCGGAAACGGCCTGATACTCTTCTTGGGACAGGAGCCTTGGTTCCGCATCGACATTTATGCCGAGGCGTTCTTCCAGGCGGTGACGGAACTGGGGTCGCCTAAGATCGTCGCGGTGGAGGGGTACAACGGCGCCGCCCCACCCGACATGGAACGCAGCGTTAGTTGCATCTACAGCCGGGCCGACATGAAAGAGAACCTAGACCAGTACGGGCTGCGATACTCCAACTACGGATCCCAAAGCCGCAATGGCCCAACTATCGCGATGGCGCTGGTGACAATCGCCCACTACGAGCACCCAGACCTGGAGATGCTGCGAATAGGCGCGATGGCGCCCATGTACCCGTTCCTGTCCTCGAACAACGACCCAGTGGGAATCAGCCGGGACCACCGCGCTTTCTACGACATCATGCGCAGGCTGAAATCCATGTTCGACTTGGACATAGACCTTTCGGAGTTGTTGTCGCTGGGAGAGGCCGAGTCTCAGGAATTGGTGGACACACTAGAGAAGATCGCTGAGACCAATCCCACCGCTAAAGAACTGATCGACCGGGCCAAGGCGGACTTCAATCTTGTGCCTTTTGAGAGGTCGGTCTCTCTGGACCCGGCGTTGGACCGGACCTTAGAGGATATCCTCCGGAACGCACCCGACCAACGGGACGAGTCCGATTAGGGCATCAGGCTCCCGAATCTAGGGTCGAAAAGGGCTTTAGATCAGGCCTTCAGCCTCGGCTGCTTTCTCGATCATTTCCCAGCCGATGTCTGTGCCGGGTACGAAACTGCGGCAGGCCTCGCCCTCTAACACCGCTTTCCCGATGGGGTCTTCGTCTGTGACCGAAAGGAATGCGGACTCAATCTCAGCAGCCAATTTCGGATCCAGATCGTTCTGCGAAGAGAAACAGCAGTGGGAATATCCGGGGCTGGACCAGAAGATTCTT
>VFHG01000187.1 GCA_009392075.1 SAR202 cluster bacterium | reverse complement strand
GAACAGGGACGCCGGTACTTTTACCTTGCCAATCACCGGGTGGTCTATCTCACGGTAGAAGTCCCGGGACTTCAGTTGGGGGCATTCCAGTAGCTCCGACGGCGTCTGCACCAACCCAAAGAGCATCCTGGCCTCGGCCGCCTTGGTGAACAGGTCCCATTTGCCCCGTTCCTTAATCGAGTCCAAGACCACCTGGTCCAGTTCCACGGTGTTACGAAGGCGCTGGGCCGGGTCGGCGAACTTGGGTTCTTTCAGTTGCGGGTCGCCAAAGAATTCGGCGATGGTATCCCAGGTGGCCCCGCCGCCGGTCTGCACGATGATCCAGCCGTCTTTGCAGGGCATTGGGTGGCCGAAGTTACTCCCCGAAGGGCGCCTTCGCGGCAGTGTACCGCCCATGAAGGAGTAAGTAGTCTGAGTAGCCATGGCCGTGGAGGCGACACACTCGGTCACCGATATGTCTATGTGCTGGCCCTCGCCGGTATTGCCTTGCATGAACAGGGCCATGGAGGTAGAAGCCGCTCCGTTGAGCCCGCCTTCATATTGGGCCTGGAAACCGCCGTGTTTCAGGGGTTCTTCGCCCTGTATGCCACTGATGCTCATGATCAGACCCATGGCGTAATTGACCACTTCCTCGCCCTTATATTGGCTGTACGGGCCGGTTTGGCCGAAGGGCGTGATAGACGTCATGATCAAGGACGAGTTCTCCGCCACTAAGTCGTCGTAGCCCACACCGAACTCGGCGAGATAGCCGGGGCGGTAGGACTCGATGACCACGTCAACATGGGGGACCAGCCGTTTCAGGATGTTCCGTCCGGTGACGGTTTCCAGGTTCAGCGTCGCACCCTTCTTGTTCAGGTTCATCAAGAGGTAGAACAGGCTTTTTTCGGGGTGCGGGTCGTCGCCGAAAAATGGGCCCATCCGGCGCAGGGCCGCGCCCGTTGGCGGCTCCAATTTCAGAACGTCGGCCCCGTAGTCAGCCAGTAGCCGGCCACAGAATGACCCGGCGATGTCCTCGCTCAGGTCCAGCACTTTCACTCCATCTAATGGTCCGTGTGAAGATGGGGCCTGCTGCGATTGGGTGGAAGTCAATTTACGCTCGGTCTCCTCGGGATCGGTCCAGTAGGTAAGGCGGGCCGCCAGAATTGTAGCCGACGCCAGCAGGCGTGGCAATTCAGCGCCCGGTCCATGCCTACGACCCGAAGTGCTGCGCCAAGACAGCGTTGAACTCGTCCATGGTGAAACTATATTGCTGGGTGCCCCATTTACGCACCGCATAGTGACCGGCCACATTGCCCATCTGCACGGCCCGCTCCATGGACTTGCCCTCGACGATCCCCTTGATCAGGCCGCCCCTGAAGGCGTCCCCGGCGCCCGTGGGATCAACAGCGTCGGAGGCCGGCACCACCGGCACTTCCACCGTTCTAGCGGTCGTCAGAATATCGCAGCCTTCAGAACCCTTGGTCACGATGATAGTCTCCACCGTCTCGGCCACTTTTCCCCGGGACATACCGGTGGTGTTGCAGATCATCTCCATCTCATAGTCGTTGCAGACCAGCATGCGCGACTGGCCGATGACCTTGGCCAGAGCAGACTTCTCCCAAGCCGGCAAAGATTGACCGGGGTCGAAGATGGAATAGATCCCGCGCTTCTCGTGCTCGGCGGTGTAATCAGCCATGTCTCCCAGGTTGCCAGGGGCCACTATGGCCAGGCAGTCTTTGGGGTCGACAGTCTCGAAATCGAAGCCCGACTGCTGCTTCATGGCGCCGGGGTTGAACCCGGTGATCTGGTTGTTCTGGGTGTCGGATGTGATGTAGGCGCCGGCAGTCAGTTCCTCTTCCACCACGCGAATATCCCCGGAGGGGACGCCGATCCGCTCCAGCCATTCAAAATAACGGTGGTAGTCCTGGCCGATGGTGGCAAGGATACGTGGCTTCTCGCCCAACAAAGACAGTGAATAAGCGATGTTGCCCGCGGTGCCGCCGAAATTCTCGGTGAGGCTGTTCACCGTAAAGCTAACATTGATGTTGTCCAACTGGTCGGGCAAGATATGGTCCGAAAATTTGCCCTCAAAGTCCATGATTCGGTCGTAAGCCATCGACCCGGAAACCAGGATATCCATCTGTTAGGTCCCTCGCTATTTTTAAATACCTGGGCTAGCAGCCGTACGTTCCGGCCAGCCCTTCCAGAAATTCCACTGTGTCGCTGATTCCCAGCCTTAATTCTGCCGCCTCGCCGCCGTTGATCTCCAGGACGTATTGGGCCGGCGACTCGGGAGAGTAGCGGGGCAGTTCGTCCAACGGAGTATCCGGGTCGGGGAAGGGAACATCTTCCGACACGTCCACCACCCGGCAATCGGAGCTGATCCAAACGATATCCAGTGAGATCTCCATCCCCCGCATCCAGAAGCGAAGCCGCTCCGGGTCTTCAAAGACGAACAGCATACCCGTTCCGGCTTCCAAGAATGGGCGGCCGGAGAGCCCCTTGATACGCTTCTCTGGGTCCGCCGCCAACTCGACCAAAAATTCAAGGTCTCCCACCTGGACGATCGGTCGCTGGACGACCGGCTTTTTGGTGGGTGTTTCGGAAGAAGTTGGTACGGCAGTCGATACAGCGTCCGGAGTTCCCGGTGGGACTTCCGTCTGAAATCCCACCGGAACACTTGTCGCATCGCTCCCACAGCCAATGGTCACGGCCAGCAGACCGGCCGCTACGGCCAGGATCTGATTTCGGGCTCTGGTCAGCAGTCTGACAGGGCGGTGATGCTCCAATTTCATCCCCAGATTTTCGTTCGGAATCCGGCGAATTATCGTTCCCGGCAGTCCGAAAGCCATGTTATCTCAGCCCTGTTGAATCCACAAGCAGAGTCCGCTATACAGACCCTCTCTCGACGGCGTTTTTGACACCTTTGTTGACGAATATGGGAGCCTGGGGTAGGCTGAGTTCGTCAATCCATCGGAGGGAAAGGCTATGACTCAGGAGGCCCAACAAAACGCCCAGGCCGAAACTGAATCGGTCCTCACGCCAGAGGTCAAAGCCATGATCGGCGTGGCAGGCGAGTTGATCGAGTCTTGGGGGACTGTGGACGTTGAGTATCTACGGCGATTCACCCAGGCAGTGATGGACCCAGACCCCAGGTACTGGGATGAAGATTTTGCCAAGTCCACCCATTACGGCGCGATCATCGTGCCTCCAATCATGGTCAGCTACATGACCCAGCGCATCCGCCCCGACGCGGAAGACGCCATCACCAAGGCTTTTGAAGAGAACCCCATGTCCGACGGCATCGGCTCGGTACGGCGGCCCGGGGAGCTTCCGGAGATTCCCACCCACCTCGTG
>VFHG01000186.1 GCA_009392075.1 SAR202 cluster bacterium | reverse complement strand
GGGGAGCCACAAAAACAGGCTGAAGACGATGTTGTATCTGAGAACACCTATCTGCTGCGGCTCGCCAATAGCCCATCTGCGCTACGTGGCATGCTGGATGAGATTGCCAAGGCCGGTCTGGGACTGGAAAACCTGCAGATCACCCCGGTTACTCTGGAAGATGTCTTTCTTGAACTTACCGGCACTGAGTTAAGGGACTAGATTTGGTTGCGTTGGTCTTGGCCGATCTGAAGATGATGGCGCGCAACCGCCAAGCCATTTTCTGGGCTTTATTCTTTCCTCTGATGTTAGTGGTGGTTTTCGGCCTGTTCGATTTCAACAGCGTTGGCGCCGCCGACGTGGCGGTTATCGACAAGTCCGGCGGCCCCAGGGCCGAGATTTTCCTGGAACGGCTGGACGGGATCGAATTCTTGGAGTTGGAGTTTGACGAGGATGACCCCGCCAAGGCGAGGAAAAAGATAACTGACGGAGACCTGGGATATCTGATAGTAATCCCAGAGATGTTCGATGACCCGGCAGCCCAGGCCCAAGCAACTGGCCCTGCGCCGGTGACGCTGGTCTACAGCACTCGCAATCCCGACCGCAACCAATTGGTTGACGGCGCGATTCGCAACTTGGTGTCTGACATCCACTCGGACGGCGGGCCTATCGTGCCGGCCCAACTGCTGACAGCCGACGTTATTCAGGCTTCTGAGGTCGACTACTTCGATAACGTGCTTATCGGCCTGCTGGGGCTGGGAATCATGACCAACTCCATCATTTCAATCGCCGTCCGTATCAGCACATTCCGGAACCTGTCCATCTTGAAACGGCTGCTGGTTACCCCTCTTCCTATCTGGAAATTCTTCGCCGCCGAGATCACAGCCCACGTCCTATTGGCCTTGGTGCAGGCTGGAATAATCCTGGCCCTGGGTGTATTTGTCTTCGGTGGGCACGTTAACGGGAATCTGATCTGGGTCTTGGCCGTTACGGCTTTGGGGAGCGTTGTGTTCTTGAACATCGGGTTCATCTTGTCGGCCTGGGCCAAGTCTCCGGCGGCCGCCTCGGGAATGGGCAACGCCGTGGCCTTGCCCATGATGTTCCTGTCCGGCACTTTCTTCTCCACTGCGGCCCTGCCTTGGATCTTGCCTGAGTTGTCGTTGGCCCTGCCCCTAACTCCCATGCTGGCGGCGCTGCGGGACATCGCCATCGACAGCGAACCCATCTGGGAAACTTGGCCATACTTAGCTGCTCTAGGCGGATGGGTGGTGGCAACGGCGCTGGCGGCCGTCAAGGTGTTCAAATTCGGATGATTCCGACCATAGGACGGAGCGGGACTAAAAGACTGGTATCGGCGTTGACGGCAGGCATGGCCGTGTTGCTGATTGCTGTGGCCTGCGGCGGTGACAGCGAAAAAACGGTGACCGGATTGGTCGTAGAGGCTGTCGAGCGTGATTTGATGGAGATTGAGCTACTACGCGTGCGGGACGACGACGGTAAAGTTTGGACGTTTTCCACGGAAGGACCTGTCGGCATCAACGCTGCACACCTGAGGCAACACCAAGTTCTTGGTGAAAAAGTGGTAGTTACCTATAGCGTATATCGCGGCGACCTCATCGCCACCGGTGTTCGAGATCTTATGGCTCCCGGCGGCTAAAGAATCTCCCGGAGCTTGGATTCAATCTCAGACGCCGTGGTGAACTGCTCGAATTTGGCGCGCACCAATCCCTGACTGTCGATTATGAACGTCCACGGTTCCGTGGGCAGCCCCCACTCCTCTACTGCTGGGACCAGACCGCCGGTAGGCCTTGCCCCCTCCACCAGATGAGGCTCTTCAAAGACCTCTACGTGGATGTAGTTCGCCCGGTCCCCCACGCTCTCTTTCACCTTGGTCAGCTCACCCACTTGCGGCCCGCAGGTTGCGCTAACACAGAATGCTGGGGTAGCAAACACGATAACCACGGGCTTGTCTTGTTGCAGCGCTTCATGGATAGACAACTCATAAAGGTCCGGGTCCGGGACAGGGGAGCTGGTGATGTGGGAAATGTCGTCGGTGAGAGCGGCCGTGTGGGTTACGCTGGCCGGGGCCGCTGAGCCGAGAGCTGGAGTGCTGGGTTCTTCTTTGAGCAAGAAACTGGTCTGGGCGAAGATGGGAGTGCCGATGCTGGATGTGAAACTAATGTCGAGTTCATAAGCCCCAGCAGTGTCCAGGTCCAGGTCCGCCACGAACACGCCGCCGACCGTGGTCGGCCAGTTTACGAAGCTGGCGGTCAGCGATTGTTTCAACTCTCTGGCGTCTTCCCGTGGCACCAAGGAATAGACCTTCACATCCGAGGATGTACTTAATTCCGGCATTCCGTCGCGGTTGACTACGCCGAACATGATGCGACTCACGCCCACCGCCATGTCTGTGGTTACGATGACGCCCGAGTACTCGGGGCCCCCGGCCTGTTGCTCGCTGGAGATGATCGGGTCATCCGAGTCCGAGGAGCACGCTGCCACGAGAAGTAGCAACAAGGGCGTGAGGAAGAATAACGTCCGCAGGTTCAGCGTCTGTGCGATGGGTCCAACCCCGTTGGCCAGGTTAAGCATCTATGTTTCCTTTTGGTCTATGTGGTGAGACGGCCGGAGAGGTCGTGCCCGGGTTGTGGTATCGGATAGACCTATGTATTTTGATGACTTATTCAGGGTATCGGTTGCGATAGGTAAATGCCAGAATTAGAAATTCATACCGCGGTCTGCTCCGCCCTCGACGGCGATGGTCTGGCCGGTGATGGCCCCAGCGCGGTCCGATACCAAGAACAAGATCAGGTCGGCGATGTCTTTGGATGCCACCATGCGGCCGATGGGTATATCCGCGACGGCGCGGCGTTCGGCTTCGTCAACTGAAATATTGGCATGGTCCGCTCGCGCTATCAGGCTTCGGGTTTGCCTTTCGGTTCTTGTTGTTCCTGGATGGATGCAATTGACCAATATTCCCTCGGACGCGAATGCATCAGAGAGATTCTTGGCCATGTTGGAGACCGATGCATTGGTTACGCCATTGCTGTTGGCAAGTGTGTTCGCTTGCCGGGCGGCCATTCCGCCGATGTGGATTATCCTTCCGCCACCCCGTGCCTGCACGTGGGGAATAACCTCTCGCGAACAACGTACGTATCCCATGACTTTAACGTTGATATGGTTCATCCAGTCTTCGTCGGTCAACTCCATGAATGGCGCGGCTTTTGAATTCACTGCGTTATTGACTAGGATGTCTACGCCGCCAAATTCAGCCACTGTGGCCGCCACCATTGCCGTGATGTCCTTCGGTTCTCCCATATCTGCCTGTATGGGCAAAACCTTGCGGCCAGAGGCGGCCTCGATCGTTGCGGTAGTATCTTCCAGGTCGGCTTTGCCGCGTGCGCAGATGGCAACGTCCACGCCCTCTTGGGCCAAAGCCAACGCGGTGGCCCGGCCGATGCCTTTGCTGCCTCCGGTCACGATGGCTATCTTGCCTTCAAGTGAAAGGTTCATGTTATATGGCCTCCCTGGGTTGATTTTATACGAGCTTTAAGCAAGCACTCAGGTGCCGAAACCGGATTTTATTCCAGGAACAAATGTGGGCCAATGGAGGGTTTTAGTCCAGGTGAGGTGAGCAATACCGTGCTACTTATCCCTCTCTGGTGCTACCGGTATAGGCCCGAATGATATCGTGCCTGCGGATCATCCCCAATAGCTTGCGCTGGTTATCCCACCCCACAACGGGAATGTGCCCTACGTCTCGACTTCAAAATCGTGCTAGAGCGGCGTGCAGCGATTGGTATTGGTAGGCCACCGGCAGCTGGTATCACAATTACATATCATTTGCCTATGGAGCTTAAAATGTCTGCCCTTAGGACGAAGAAAATTGCGTCCACGATGTCCAGCAGGTAACGGAACCCCTACCGATCTCAGCCCGGCTGCAGTGCGCCGACGGCGATGGCAAATAATGCGTTTAGGGGGACGTGAATCCGGTGGAGGTGAAAGAATGGAGCAAGCTTGGAACTAATGCGCTGACCCAATCCACCGTTTCGGCCTGAAAGACTATTGTCCGGCAATACGTTTCTCCGCATTTGCAGAGGAGTTGGCTGGCCCTATTTATTGAGGCTCTCAGCACGAATGGGGTGAAACGAACGTAAGAGCACCAGACATGGGTTTTTCAACTCAAAGCTTCAAATTGAACTCAGAAGCTTTTCTGGCACGGCTGGAATGGGGCGTCAATTTTTCTACAAACCCGCTTCGTCAGGCTAGGAACCATTTACCAAGAAGATGGAAAAATGGCTACTAATGAATAATTTCACTGAATGGTCTACGGCTTAGTTAATGGTGGTACAACTGGTGATCATTCTTTCTTTCAGTGCCGTTTGACCTCAGGTTCGGACAACGCGGGTTATACCAGGGACAAGCTCTCTGAGAAGGAGACTAAGTTGCTACTTATTTTGCTGGTGGGTGTTGGTGGGTTTTTCGGCGCGGTGATGCGCTATGCAGTCACCAACTGGGTGCAAGACTTCCTTCACACCTTGTCGCTGCCCGCCGGAACCCTAACGGTAAACATACTGGGATGTTTGTTTATTGGGTTGTTAGGTGGGCTTTCTGAAAGCCGTAACCTGCTTAGCCAGGAAGCGCGGGCGTTATTGCTCATAGGAGTCCTGGGCGGCTTCACGACCTTTTCAGCCTTTGGGTACGAGACCGTTCAGTTGCTCAGGGATGGTCAGTCGTTAGCAGCATTCTCCAACATCGGTCTCCAGGTGTGTCTGGGTCTTGCCGCGGTTTGGATTGGCTACTCAATCTCTCAAACGGCTTCGTGAGAATCAATTGTCCCGAGTCTAAATCAAGTCTCTGAGCTGTGGTCTCAAAACCAGCTTGAATAGGGCAAGGATCAAAACAGCGCCCAGAATGGCTAAGAAGACTTCGAAGCTCCAGGTTCTGCTGGACATTCCAATGGCGATTCCAGCGTCCGACGGATGTTCAGTGTCGGTGATCGCAACCGCGTTAAAGAGGCTGCGACTTTAGATGATCGATTCGATAGGTTCGGCGAACAAGATTAATGAGGCTAGAGACCCAAGTATTATCGCAATGGTGTGTCCGCCGATGAGCGCCCGCAGGCGTGAAGTGGTTCCTGAAGACATCACGAAGATTCTAACCACGCTGGAGCCAATACCAGCGGCAAACGCGGCGCTGGGTCGCGAGTTTACTAACAATAAGACGCAGGCCAGGACCACCGTGGCCAGCAACTAATGGTACAAGTACCGCATGTAGTGGCGACGGAATTTGGGGTCGATGAAATAGGAATTACCTTCTTGTCGTATCAGCTTCGGAAGGTTCAGGCGGCTCCAGAGTCCATTCCAAGACGCCTGCTCGGTCTGACCATCTTGAGATTGCTCTTGGTCTTGCCCCGGTTCTTCATCATTCATTAGATACAAGCCGTTAGGTACGAACACGCACCTACGAACCAGATAGACCCTGGGCAAAGTCCAACCAGACCCTGGCACAGGGAACCGGCAAAATGTGCTGCACAAAGCCCTGCACTCCGGGAAAGATCACTTTCCGGCCATTCGGGAATAGGTCGGATGCGCCTCTAAAATCTCCCAAGACCTCTTCCCGCAGAGTAGCTGCAGCCAGCATCAACATTGGTGTTTGAACGTCTTTGAGCATTGGTCCAATGTCCCCGCTAGCGGTGCGCTGGAACCCAGCCACCACATGGGGGGCAGTGGCTTTCATCTGTTCGGCGTACCAGCGGATATAGGCGGGGTCGACGATCTGCGGGTCCAATCGGCGCCCGATGGACTCTTCCACCCAGACGTTGATTCCCTCCCGGTCGATGAGGTCGGCGCTCTCTTTGTGGTGGGAGTCGAAGCTGGTGGGCGAAGTGGCCACCGTCAGTGAGCGCAACCGCTCCTGATTGTTGATGGAGTAATTCATGGAGATGGACCCGCCCACGGTCTCACCGATGAGGTGGAACTTGTCCATCTCCATCTTGTCGACGAATTCTTTCAGGTCGGCGGTGAAGCTGTCCAGGGTCCAGGCATGATTCGGCCCCGACACGTCCGACAGCCCCATGCCCCGCATGTCGAATCGGATGACGCGGTAATGCCGGGCGATGATAGGCACCCAACCGAACCACATCTTGTGGCTCTTGGCCATGCCGTGGTGCATCACCACCGTTTCGGGTTCCGTCCAGGGGTCGGTGAAGTCGTCAATGGTATAGAAAAGTTCTATGCCGTCATCTAGGCGTAATTTCATATCGAATCGATACTCCGGTTGATTCTTAAGCGCTGAGACCCTGTTCGGTGAAGACCGAACGCGCCACGCGGATGGCAGTCCGGGAGTTGATATAGCCACCGTAGAGGATCAGGTGAAAGAACAACTCCATGATTTCCTTCGGGGTTACTCCAACCCGAAGCGCCCCTTCGATTCGGCGGCGGATCTGGCGGTCATATTGGCCCATCACCGTCATGGCGGAAAGGGCGCAGATGGCCCGGCTTTGCGGGTCGAGATCGGGCCGAGTGTAGATGGCGCCCCAGAGATATTCATCGATCAACCGCCCCAGCTCTCCCTCTATGGAATCGTTATCCTCCACTGGATACAGGGTCGAGTCGCCGATGTTCTCTTCAAAGCTCTTTTTGCCGATCTCGTACAGTTGGTCGACCGATAGGTTGGAGTCGTAGACTTCGGTAGGAGTGAACTCGATGCCGCGCTCTTCGAAGATATCCTTGGTAGTCCGCATAGCGGCTTCCACCGCCGGCACGCCCACGTAGAAGGTCAGTTGAACGAAAACCTCCACCACTTGCTTAGGCGTTAGACCTAGGTTGAGTCCCCGCTCGATGTGGCGGCGCAGCAGGGGTAATTGCCCCTGGGCCGTCAACGCTGAGATGGTGACCATGCAGCGGTGCTTGGGGTCCAGGCCGGGCCGGGCCCAGATCTGTCCGAAAAGCGCCTCGTTGATGATCCGTTTCAGGTCCGGGGCCAGTTGATCGATGCCGGGCAGGGTGTAGTGACTGGGGTCACCCTGCGCCATCAACGACCGCATGTTCTGGCCCTTTTCAAATCGTTCGTTCAGAGATTCCAAAGAGTGCCTCCTGGCTTAATAATTAAATCGTTATTTCAAAGCCACTTTAGGTGACGGCCATTACTTCTTCAGAGAATCGAGCCATTCGATCTTCGGTCTGTTTGGGGTCGGCCGTGCGGAAGTCGAAGATCAGGTGTGTGACACCCACATCGGCGTAGGTCTGGACATCCTGACGCACCTCGTCAGGTGAGCCGCTGAACCGGCGTCGTGGTCCGCTGGAGTCACTGGCGTCATATAGAGGCGCTTTCACAGAAACTTGAATAGTAGCCGGGTCACGGCCCGCTTTTTCTGCGTATTGGTGAAGCAGCACCAGGTTCTCGGCCAATTCTTCCGGCTCCAACGGCGCGGCGGGTATCGCGCCCACCGGGTGCCAGCAGTCGCCGATTTGGGCGGCACGCCTGATGGCCGGCTTGCTCTGTCCACCTATCCAGATAGGAGGATATGGCTTCTGGACAGGCTTGGGCAGGAAGGGGATGTCCGAAAAGTTCACATACTTGCCCTCAAACTTGGGGTTGTCGTTGGTCCAAAGCTCGATGAAGGCCCGAAGGTATTCGTTGGTCACTGCGCCCCTTTCGGCGAAGGGCTCCGTGTTCAGAAGTTCAAACTCCTCTTCCATCCAGCCGACGCCAGCGCCCAGGATCAGGCGGCCCTTGGACAGCATATCCAGGGTTGAGAGCATCTTGGCGGTGAGGATGGGGTTGCGATAGGGAATGATCATCACGCTGGTAACTAGCTTTATTCGCTTGGTGATTCCAGCTAGCCAGG
>VFHG01000185.1 GCA_009392075.1 SAR202 cluster bacterium | reverse complement strand
CGCTACCTGTATTTTCTCACGCCTAATTAGGTGCGGCAAAATATAACATATTCGGATACGTGATGCAAAGCTCGTTGGCGACTTCTGTCAAGATGTAACCGATTCACAAGTTTGAGTAGGAAATTCCAGCCGTACCGAGTTAACACAGGCAATTACTTTGCGAACTCCCTAATCTAGTGGCCAGGATCGGACCATTCGGTTTGAAGATTTTATCTTTGTCGTACTCAAAGGCGCCCTTGCCGGAATTCCCAGACATCATTCGATAACGTGTAGACGGCCATCACTTGTCCTCACGTAAAAACGGCCTTGGGCAAATACCGGAGATACCTCAATAGGAGCGCTCAGCGAAAGCCGCCACAGCAACCTTCCATTGGATCGGTCCAAAGCATAAAAAAACCCATCTTTAGCTCCGAAATACAAACGGCCTCCAAGGATGACCGGCGAACTGACGATGCCGTCTTCGGAACGGAACCGCCAAAGCTCTTCCCTGGTAGATACCTCCCTGGCGTAAACGTACCCGGCTGTGTCGCCGTAGTAGAGTGCTTCTGGCGCTACTGCGGGAGATGCGACGATACCCCTCGACGCACTTTTCTCTGGGGCGAAGCGCCATCGCTCTCCCCGTTGGCTGGGAGGTCGCGGCACTCCAGGGAATTGCCATATGTAGAACTGGGACCACACTTTTTTGAATTCGAATTCTCCCCATACCGTACGAGCCTCGGCATCGACAGCAAAAAGTCTGCCGCCCGAAGGGAAATATGCCAATCCATTCTCAACCGTAGGAGCATCGCTCGCTGATGCAGCAGTGCGGAATCGGAACCTGGTTTGGCCAGTGCGAGCATTCAGGATGTTGAGATTCCCATCTGAGTCCGTTGCATACAGATAGCCCCCGCTGATGGCCGGTGAAGAACGAAGATTCCCATTCAATCTGTGTTTCCATATCAGGTTTCCTGTTGCTGCGTCCACCGAGTAGACAAACCGATCAGATGATCCAAAAAAGACCATACCCCCGGCCACTATTGGCGAGGAGGTGATGGGAAATTCGGCAAAGAATTCCCACCGGGTATCTCCGGTTCTTCCGTCCAGCGCCAACAATCTGTGATCGGAAAGTCCCATATAGAGGTAGCTGTCTGATACTGCAAATGAGTGGTTCATCCGGCCTGGTGTCGGTATTTCCCAGATGGTCTCCCCAGTTTGCGCCTCAAGTGCTAGTGCTTTGAAATCCCCACCCGCGTAAATAATTCCGTCTACTACGATTGGTGCACCATATGTGTGGTTGCCCAGATTTTTCGACCACAAGATCTGTCCCTTTGGTTGGCGTGAAAAATCTTCGATATTCCTAGTACCGCCTAAATCCCATGCTACTGAAGACCATTGTCCGGGCAACGACGCAGATGTGAGGTCAGACGTGGGTTTCTTGAAGAGAAGTACCACCGGGTCTGGTATGAAAGGGACACTCAGCCAGAAGACAAAACCTAAGACGAAGACGAGAACCACTAAAATCGTTAGGCGCCATCGTCTCAGTCTCACCGTGCTGAGCAGAGCGTGACTAGGTTCAACTCCGGTAATTGCCCACTCGGGCAACTCCGAGATCAACTTGCCACAGATTTGGCAGTTCCGGCCGAGTGTTTGGACTTCAGCCCCACACCAAGGGCAAGTCACAGGTGCCGAGGTGGGCGTCGCACGTTCATCAACCACATTACTGATGAAGCTGGAGTCGCTTATCTACGTAGTCTATTTGAGTCTCCGCCTAGTCTTTGGTTAGCCTGCAATGCTTAGCTAGATCTGTCTTTGTTTGGGGTCCAGTCGGTCACGTACCCAGTCTCCTATTAGGTTTATGGACAACACGGTTAGGACTATAGCCACGGTGGGAACCAAAGAGACCCACCAGGCGTTACTCAGTAGCTCCCGGCCATCGGCCACCATTAGACCCCAGGCCGGATTGGGCCGAGGAACCCCGGCTCCCAGGAAGCTAAGACTAGCCTCTAGAATGATGACAAAACCGATCTGGAGGGTGGCAAGCACAATGATGGTATTCGCTAGGTTGGGCATTATGTGCTTGTACATGATTCGCAGATCGGAAGCCCCTGAGACCTGAGCCCTTGCGATAAAATCTTGGGATTTTAGTAGCAATGTCTCACCTCGGATTAGCCGAGCGTAGCGAGACCATAAGAACAGACATATCACAATTAACACGTTATCGATACTGGGACCACGAACGGCAGCCAACACTAGGGCGATCAGAACCAAGGAGATGGAAAGTGAGACATCCACCATCCGCATAATGATGGTATCCAGTATCCCTCCATAATACCCGGCTATTATCCCGAGGGAAGAGCCTATGACTCCTGATACGACGATGCCCAACAAGGAGACCACTAGGGCCAAGCGAGCCCCATATATCAAGCGGCTGAAAATGTCCATGCCATTCTTATCAGTTCCGAGTAGGTACTTTGTGCTACCTGACTTTCTAAATAATATCTCTAGCTGATCCCCTACCTGGACGATTTGGCCGCCACCGGTAATGGTACCGTCCCCTATCTTGATTCGGCGCTCAGCATCCTTGAGTAAGATCTCGTTCAAGCGATTTTCGCGGTTGACCTTTTCAACGACCGTCTTGTACCTTACTGTTTCGCCTACCCAAAACGGTGGCAGCAATCGGTCGTTAAGATTGCCTTCAATCGGGCTGTGAGGCGCAATCAGGGGAGCAAAAACAGCTGGAATTACGAGGACAACAAGCAGCATTACCAATGGGAGGAGAGGCAAACGCCGAGCCTCTCTGACTCTCCGCCAAAGGCGAATGAGCATTAGCCTTGGGGTCCGGGCATTATCTGTTCCGATTGAGTTCAACGACATGCCGCTACACCCTTGTTGGCTGACGCGATTCCCCTAGGAATAACGAATCCTTGGGTCGAGGTAAGCATACAAGATATCCACTAAGAGGTTGGCTGCGATATAGATCGATGACCCCAGGATCACGACTGCCTGTAGAGTTGGAAAGTCTCGGGCGAAGACTGAGTTCACTGCCAGCTGCCCGACTCCAGGCCAGGAAAAGACTGTCTCGACCACCACGGTCCCGGTGAAGAAAGACCCTATTATAATGGCGAAGTATGTAAGTGGAGCGATGAAGGCGTTGCGGAGGCAGTGTTTCCAGACCACCTTCCATTCTGGTATTCCTTTGATACGGGCCATTTTTATGTACTCCGTATCTAAAACGTCCAGCATGGAGGAGCGGGTTAAGCGTAATAACGCTGCCACCTGGAATAGCGCCAAGGTGAAGGCAGGCATTATGAGGTGGTCTATTCCGCCTCTACCTGAGGTAGGCAGCCATCCCAGCCAGACAGCGAAGAACCACATAAGGCCTATGCCCAGGCAGAAGTTTGGTATGGCCTGGCCCAGGAAAGCGATAGCCTTTCCCTGGTAGTCCACCCAGCCGTCTTTTCTCACGGCTGTGATCACTCCCAATGGCAATCCGATCACGAGAGTGAGGACCAGCGCCGCACCCGCGAGCTGTAGAGTGGCTGGGAACCTCAATAGAACCATCCCCATGGCGGTCTGTCCTCCGAAGGCGTAGGACTCGCCAAAATCCCCGCGAACGGCGTTCCCCAGAAAGAGACCGTATTGGATATGTAGAGGTTTATCCAGGCCCCACTTTGCTCGTAGAGCCTCGATGTCTTCCGGTTCCACATCCCCCATGGGCATGATGGTCGTCAGTGGGTCGCCTGAGAGATGCGATAGCGAGAAGACGATTACACTGACCACAAGCACGGCTATCATCGCCTGGACGAATCGAATAAGAATGAACCGTTGCATTACTAACTCTCAACCTATCCCAGAGCACTAACCCAGGTGAAGCCTGTTGGATCTTCAGGGCCCTTCTACTATCATCCGGAGACACCAGAGCTGAGGCGATATTCTTTGCGAGTAAGAGCATTGGTAACTGCTCCGTCACCCGCTATGTATCCATTGGAGGAAGTCCTAGTTTTCCCCCAATGGATACGACGCAGATTCCTTAACGCACCGCTTTAATGTTCTCCATGTTGAAGAACACTCCAGTTACCCCACCGAAACTGTAGTCTTCCACAACGTCAGGATTACCTACTATGGTTGCTTTAATATTCACAACAGGGATCGTTTGGTATTCGTCATAGATGTAGTCGCCGAGTTCCTGGCTTATCTTATTTCGAATATCCATGTCTGTTTCACTGAGCATCTGCTCGTATACGCGGTCCGCTATTTCACTCTCCATATACAAGACACCCCGTGTGGGCCGGCCTTTCTCCGCATCGATGGGGCCGGTGTAATAATAGATGCGCATGTTGGCCGCGAGAGGCCTTATTGTCTGCCTTACCGGCAGCAGGTAATGGGCGTCGTGACGGTCGCGGAATTCTTCCAAGGCCTTGCCGAACTCAGTCTCTTTGATGTAGGCATCAATTCCGATTGCCTGGAGGCTCTGCATAACGGTCTGGGCGACCTCAATCACCTCCGGTAGACCTGGCAGACTAGACTGGCGGACCTCCATCTTGAACCGGTTCTGACCATTAGAATCTCCTGGGTATCCGGCCTGGTCTAGGAGTTTCTTGGCTAGTTCTGGATCGTAGCCATATTTCGCCTCAAATTCTTCTTCCCACCTATCATTCCAACCTTCTAGGGTCTGATGGAAGGTGGTGTTGTACATGGGCACGCCCCGGCCCTTAAAGAGGGTATTGATTATGGGTTCCCGATCGATGGCGCGATTCATGGCCTCTCTGACCAGGCGGCCGGTCTCGCCTGTTTGAGTCCAGGGCTCATCGTCCGGATTGTAGTTCACTTTAGAGACTTGGTATTGGCCAAGGGGCAATATGGTGAGACCAACGGCTGGTAAGGGGCTTTCAAACACCACCATCCCTCTTTCCGTGGCCGAGTCATGAATGGCTTTAGAGAGGTCTGCTAGGTCTGCCTCCCCAGCCAGTAGCATCGCTAGACGGGTGGCCTCCTCTGGGACCGTGCTTATCTTCAAGGTCTTGAAATCGGGGTTCACCCGCCAGTGGTCGTAGGGAACCCTTTCCATCTCGGCGTATTCGTTCAGCACGCGGCTCGTAAATTGGTAAGCGCCGGTACCCGAAGGCCCGGTCTCGTACATAGACTCCCCTTCGGCCGCGAACTGGGCCGAACTGAAGCTCTGCGCGCAAGGTACCATGAGCACGTTCATCCACCAGGACATCAGGTCTACCTGGGCTCGTGCTAGGTGCATCGTGAAATTGTAATCATCGATTACTTTCAAGTCGCCATTGGCCTTCATCTGAGTGGCCGAGTCAGCTCCCATGAACGCTTTGAAGGTCGCAGCGCAACCAGTAAGGCTACCCTCTTGAGTAGATGAGTCCACGTTGTAGATGAAATCGTCGACTGTGAACTCTCCCCACTGATCGTCGTGGAACCTCACACCTTTGCGTATCTGGAACGTGTAATCTTGTCCATCGGGGCTTATTTCCCATTTGGTGAACAATTGGGGATAGACCTTAGAAACACCGGTTTCGGGTTTGATGGTAGCTGGATTTTCGATTATCGGCCGAAAAACCAAATGTCCGCTTTGCGATGCCTTCCATGGCAAGAATGTGTCTTGGGGCATCGGCGTTATAACTACGTGCAAGCTTTTGTCGGTTCTGTTGTCCTGTACGACAGGGGCTTTGTCTGCCGCCTTAGGTTTCGCCGTCGGTGCTGCACTGCTGGTTTTAGCAGCGGGCTTAGCCGCAGGTTCGGATTTGGTTGGGGCCGTGGAATCAGAGCCACATGCCACAAGAAACATCAAGAGTATCGAAATAAGTACCACAGGGTTCCTCAGAACGGAAAGCTTCATAACTTCTCCTCCAAATATTGGAACTACGTATTAACTTCCTGATCGCCGATGACCTTTCTTATGAAAATACCGAATTGCTAATGACGATATATATATATCTGAACTAATGTGGTTTATTCTGTTTCGATGTTAAAGAATCCAGGATCATGAATTTCCGCACATATGATTCCGTAAGTAACGATGGATTCACTTACGCACCACAAGTGGCAACAGATATAAACTATTACGATCATCGATGTCAAGCTACCTTAACCGATTTCCACCCTCAACTACCTAATTGGCAGACCAGCTACAAAATAGGTATTCTGATTCCCGGCGATATTGAACACCGGATGAAGAGATTGTTGGATTACCTCCGCGGCGCGGTGGCCGAAATGGCTAGCAAGTAACGAGGACGAGGAGAATCGGAGACTGGAAGCTATGGGCCGGCTTCATAAACGCCGAAGGTGAAGGAGAACAACTCAAAATCGGAGGAATTGGAACTCAGGCGTAACTTATGACCTCGGGTATAGGCAGGATGTGCCACTAAGTTGTACATCTTGGGTTCAACGACCATCACGTAGCTCTGTCCATTTTCGTCGATGATGATGTCGTCACCCCGGTTTTCCGCCGTGAGATTCTTTCCGTCATTGCTGACTCGCACCTTGTAAGGCGCTCCTGGAAATCCCAATACAGCATTGAGCGTCCGAGCCGAGTAAATCAGAGAGATATGATCTTCGTAACCAGTCGTCGGTTGACCGTGTCTGACAAGGTCTTCGCCAACGAACCAGAAACCGTTGAAGTATATCGAGTGAGCCAACATTTCATCGGGCTCCTCAAAAAATACCACGGCTTCTTGGTCTAGGTAGTATTCGGGCTGCCGGACATAGCCGGGTCCACCAGATTGAGTGTCTAGGAAATCCCGGCCATATCCTGCATACAATTCCCTGGTTATTTCGGCGTTGCGAGATCGCAGAAACTCCGGGTCCAACGGCTGGTCCATTGGAAGCGGAAAGTTGTCGCCGTCCAGGTCAGCCCCCGCTTCCTTCAAGAGCTCCCGGATATTTTCTTCCGTTTCTGCGTACTGCCCTTCCCCCAAATGCCGATATCGTAAAACTCCTGCATGGTCGATGAGGTACTTCGCAGGCCATACACGGTTGGAAAAATTGTTCCAAGTGGTAAAGTCGTTATCCAAAGCCACCGGCCAGGTGATGCCGTTTTCCTCGACGGCATTGATCACGTTTACTGGGTCTTTTTCAAAGGCAAACTCTGGGGAGTGTACGCCGACAATGACCAGTCCATCGTCGGAATATCTGGAGTGCCAAAGTTTGAGAAACGGAAACGTCCGAATGCAGTTAACGCAAGAGTAAGTCCAGAAATCGATCAGGACCACTTTGCCGACGGTTTCCTGAAGGGCGATCGGATCTGAGTTGATCCAGGCTGATATACCCTCGATCTTCGGAGCCCGGGTCCCTACGGTCAGATGGAGGGATGCTGGCTCCGCTTCGGAACGGGATTCAAGCGATGGCGTCGAGACTGAAGATGAAACTTCGGGGCTTTCTATCCCGTCATTTTTTTCGTCAGACGCGAAAGGTTGAATGATGGTCAGCGCAGCGCCGAGAGAGATCGCAGCCGTAATTATGGCTAGGAAGATGAATTTTCTTTTCGACAATCCAATCTCACCTTTGAGTCCAGCGCAATCATAATACGTCTCTCAGGCAACAATTCGATTCAAAGAGGATGCGGATATATGCAGTTACTGTCATTGGCCTCCTGGTTATTGACCCGGCGGCTGCGCCACTCTTGGCTGTTATTGGCGGTTACATCCTTTGGGATTCTCGCTTCCGTCACGATCATGTCTACCGGGGCTTTGTACTCCCGCGCCCTAGGAGAAGCAGGCCTGCGCCACACTTTGGCGTCGTTTCGTCCAGAAGTCCTGAATGCCCAGGTTACGGCCCAAAATCGCCCATTAGGACGGTCTGATTACCTGACTCTGCATAACCTCGTGCAAGAGTCGGCCGAGGAACGGCTGGGGGAATTGCTGAGGGGTACTGAGCGGATCGGGACCATTCTTTCCAATCTCCCCATGTTGCACACTCTAGCAACTTCGGATCCGTCGGCCCGCCCGTTTTTCCTAACGGGCTTCACCGACCACACCAGCCTTGTCCAAGGGCGATGGCCCAAAATATGGGACTCCAAATCACAAGGGGAAGTCGAAACTGTTATTAGCGTTGGGACATCGAGGCAGTTGGGGTTTGGAGTGGGAGACCAAATTACCCTAGTACCCTTTCCGGGCTCTTCAGAGCGCCTCCTCTTCGATGTCGTGGGCATCGCGGAGCCCATCGATTCTTACGAAGAATACTGGATGGGCTCGCCAACTTACTTCGACATCATCACCGTCGGCACCGTAGGCGAGTCAATGGTCGTTCCACTATTTGTAAACGAAGAAGATTTCTTCGGTGCATTGGCGACCCGCTACCCGATGTTAGGAGGCAACTTCGGATTCAACTTGTTCTTGGACCCTAGTTACCTAACTGCCGAGAACGCCAATGGGGTGAAGCGGCAAGTACTTGGCCTGGAGACCGACCTAAACAAAAGATACCCGAGGACTTTGGTGGTCAGCCGTCTGGGTCGCACCGTCGATGAGTTCAATCGTTCGCTTACTTTGGCCAGAATTCCACTCCTTTTATATCTATCATTAGTCGTGGTGGTGGTTCTCTATTTTCTGGTATTGATCGCCGGTTTCCTGGGGCGCAGCCAGGCTGAGGAAACAAGTCTGCTCCGTAGCCGTGGTGCTAGCGCGCCCCAGGTGACCGGCGTATTGACCCTTGCGGAAGGCGTGGTGGCCTTGGTTGCTATGGCCGGAGGCCCGTTCTTGGCCTGGATCATCGTAAAGTCCTTGCTGTTGGATTCGATAGATCCGGCGAGCAATAGCGAAACACCGATCCCCCTGGGGTTGGCCGCCGACATGTTCTTGATGGGGGCTTTGGGCGGCGTCATAGCTCTACTGACGCTTGTTGCCGCCTCCGTGGGCCGGGCGAGGCTGGGCGCATTGGAATCTTTACTGTCGAGGGCCAGACCACCAACTGTCTCCTTCGTGCATCGGTATCACCTAGATATCCTGCTAGTACTCGTCGTCGTGGTGATCTGGTATCAGGTAGGAGTCCGCGAAGGTTTCGTCGCCAGAGAACAGGAATCGCAGGGGCTCCATGTCGATCCGACCCTGGTTTTAGGACCGATGATTGGCCTTTTCGCCGCCGCGATTTTGCTTCTTCGAGGGTTCCCTTGGTTAGTCCGTGTTCTTTCTTGGGTCGGAACCCGGGTCGGCCCTGCCTGGTTCCATTATGCTTTATTGAAGCTGAGCCGCGACCCGATTCCCCACGGCTCCTTAGTCATCATCCTGATGCTAGCAGCGGCGTTGGGCGTATTTGGGGCTACCTTCCAGTCCAGTTTGTCCCAGTCCCAAGGCGACCAAGCCCGTTACCGCGTGGGTGGAGAAATGGTGGTGAGAGGCTCGGGATTACCTCCAGACGCGCCAATGATACTGGAGAAGATACCTGGGGTTTCGGCGGTAAGCCCGGTGCTTCGCGACTCGGTGACGACGGTCGATGGCCGGCTAGGCGACAGGGTGCAATTGCTGGCGGTTGACTCCCGGACCGTAGAGGAAAGTTCTTGGTTTAGGAAGGATTTTTTCGCGGGCGGCCTCCGTGAGGTCGGCAAGCTGCTCAGGCCCAGGAATATTCCAGTCAGCCTCGCCGGTACTGGCATACCCCTCCCTGAAGACACCGTTTCCCTGGGGGTTTGGGTGGACAGCAGCGAACTCTCTGGGCTTGATATCACGGCAGGCATGATCATGCGGGTTAGGATAATGGCGGGCGCCGGCCACTATCGCACTATTTCCATGGGCAATGTTCTGCAGCCATTTGACCCGGACATCGCTGGTGCCGAGGAGGCCAATGGCCGATGGCGTTTGTTTACAGGGGAATTTCCTTCAACCGAAGCCCGCGGATCATTTCCCTTAGAATTAGTCTCGGTTTATTTCACTTCGGGAGCAATCCAGTTTCCTGAGGGCGCTTTACGGCTGGACGACATCACCGCTTTCGCACCATCTACAGGTCCGGACGGGTTGATCGTAGAGGGATTTGAAGGTGGGGCCGCGTGGGTCCCACTGGCTAACCAAGGTCAAACGGCAGACATGGTCCTGCAATCTACCGCAAGCGCCCGGAGCGGCGGCGCAAGCCTTCAATTCTCGTGGCAGGCACCCATCTCGAACGATCCGCGGGGTATCCATCTACCGCCAGGCCCATTCCCGGTTCCGGCGATCGGCGGACCCAACTTCCAGGTTGGACAGCTGGTGCGAGTAAAACTGGGCAGCCTCGCCGTCCCTGTGCAAGTTGTAGGCTTGTTGGACCATTTCCCTACGTTGTACCCCGGTCGGGACCCCTTTCTTTTGGTGGACTTGGCAAACTACCGGGAGTACGTTCTCCGCCTGCCGGCCGGCGCCTTGGAAGGGCCCGGTGAGATGTGGCTTTCGCTGCTTCCGAACGCAGACCGGCAAGGGATCATCGACCAAATACGGGATCTGATCCCAGGATTGATCTCAATCAGAGACCGGGAGGATGTGGCGTTGGTTTCCGCGAAGAACCCTCTAACGGGCGGGGGTTGGAACGGTCTCACGGCTCTTAGCATGGGGGCAATTGGTATAACAGTTTTGCTGGCCCTCAGCGTACATGCGTTGGTATCCGTCAGCATGGGCCGTATTGACCTGTCGGTGATCCAGGTATTGGGGTTTTCACGCCTGGATCTATTCCTTTCGCTGGCCACAGAGCGCTTAATCGTAGCAGTATTGGCTATCGCCGCTGGATCTGCTATGGGTTATTGGCCTGGTCTCGAGATATTGGAACTGGTGGACCTGACGCCACGGGGAGATGCTCCAGTGCCTCCGCTGGTTCCGTCCGTCAACCGTTGGCTGATGGCTGGGGCATTGTCCGGATTGCTAGCGGCTTCAGTACTCTCCGTTGGCTTCGCTACCTTGGCGGCCTTAAGGCTCAAGCCTTCTGAGGTCCTGCGGGGTGGGGCTTGAAGACAGCCATAACCGCACAAAGTTTCCAATCTCAAAGAGCGGCTGGAACCGATCGGCAGCATGGTATGCTATGCCGCGATGTTACCAATTCCAGTTGCAGTCCAGACAGATTTTCGACTGAAACTCCACTCAGCAGGGAGCCAGAATACCCAATTTAGTCTAACCTCCTTTGCCATATTGGATACAGCGCAGAACCGCCCAGATGCGATACCACAATTGAATCTGGAATCCTCTTGAAGTTTAGTGTCACAATCACAGACCTCTAGGCTCAGTCGGCGCTTCCAGATATTCAGCGCCCTTCGTCATCGCAACTTCCGCTTGTTTTGGCTAAACGGCGCCACCCAGGCCATGGCCCAAGGTAT
>VFHG01000184.1 GCA_009392075.1 SAR202 cluster bacterium | reverse complement strand
GAAACCTTCGCCACGGCAGCCGCGCATCTGCTGCCCGGCGGCGTGCTGATGGTGGCGCCAGACTGGGTCCAGGAGACATTTCCCGATGGCTGGGTCTACGACTGGGACCGAAAGCAGGGCGACATTGAGGTCAACATCCAAGAAGTGATGGTTGACCCGGACCCGGCGGACACCCAGGTGGAATCGACCTACACCTACACCATCAAAAAAGAGGGGGAAACAACGGTTGAGGTGGACACCCATATCACAGGTCTGTTCCCCCTCAACACCTGGTCAGGTTTGATGGGACAGGCAGGGTTCTCGGTCGAGGTAAGACCGCTGCCGCCCAACGAGGGCGGTTACGGTTCTTGGCTGTTTATCGGGTTGTTGGGGGAGACGATCTAGTCGTCGTCGCCGGAGACAGTGCCGGCCAGGAACTCGGCAACGTCTTCCAGTCCCTGTTCGGTCAGTTGGTCCGCGGCGAACCCCTCGGCGATGGTGGTGTCCATCTCTTTGGCCAGGTGCTCGGCTTGTAGGTCTTTCAAAACGCCGCGTCCCTCGATTGCCACCCTCTGCAGCAGCTTCCGCCACTGGATGATCTCAGCGTCGGTCCCCGATAGTTTTTCGTTGGTGTCATAGCGCTGAGGCGCCATGATCCTGGCGTCCTGGTTGGAAAACTGGATGTTCATCACCCAGTTGTGCCAGAGCAGGAAATGGACTCGCTCGTAGATGCGGCCCAGAAGGTTGTCCGGACGCGTGGTGTGGTAGTACACGATGCGCGTGGTGTCACCGTCGATAGGCACACACATCCGGGTGTACATGTGAGTGCGCATATCGGTCCGGAACATGCCAGGCAGGTGGTGGCCGGGACCCCAAAGCGGGTTGGTGGTGGTTACCGGCCTGCTTAAGCGTCGTTTATTGGCTGGGATGAAGACCCAGTTCCACAGTAGCCGCCACTTGCTCTTGGGCCAGCGGCCCAGCCCGTTGTGCGAGTCCTGGTAGTGTAATTTACCCCTCAGTATGTCGAAGTACTCCCGGAACCCAAACGAGCGGCGAGGATTCCCAGCGTCCTCGGCGTCGCCCCAGATGACGTTGAATCCGTTGCCTACGAATACGGGCCGGATGCGGGGCGAACGGCTGTACGGGTCCAGTGGGCCACGGGCCAGCATCAAGATGGAGTCCCTATGTACGTAGTACACGTGGGAGTCCATGGAGTTTTCCAGGGCAACGCGCCAGTTCACCGGCCAATCGGCGATGCGGTAGAGCACCTGGCTCTTCTCTTCGAAGAACTCTTCGGGCACGTCCTCTTCGATTGGGGCCGGTTCGCCTTCGCCCATCCAGACGAAAACCAAGCCTTTCAGGGTTTGGGTGGGGTATTTTTGAGCTTGGACTTTTCCGGGTATACCGGAGTTGGGGCCCTCGCTCAACACTGAAACACACTCACCCTCGCCGTTGAAAACCCAGCCGTGGTAGGCACAAGCTACGGTCCCCTTGAAGTGACAGTCGCCCTGGGCCAGACTGGCCCCTCGATGGGGGCAGACATCCCAGAGAGCGGCAACATTTCCATGTTCGTCACGAAAAAAACACAACTCTTCGCCCAGCATCTTGAGGCGCACCGGTTTTTTGCCTACCTTGCTGTCCAGGAGCGCCGGGTACCAGAAACCACGGAGCCCTTCAGGTGGGGCTAGCTGACGCCGGTCGAGATCTGTTCGTTTTGCTTCTGACACCATGGTTGTTTTCCTCCGGGTCGCCCGTTACGGCTTCATCACCGCCAGGCATTTGCTGGAGTTAAAGACGTAGGTCTGCAAGAACTCTACGATCTCCGGTTTGCGGTCCAGTTCTTGCATGGCCCCGGCAAGGCACATCCAGTTCAGCATTTCTTGTTGGCCGGCGTCCTCGATCTGGGCGTTTGAGATGCCACGCCAGGCCTCATAGTTCCCTGCCTTTAACTCCTCGAAGCGTGCTAGGTCTGACTCCACGTCACAGTAGAGCCACCAGTTCTTCGGGGTTAGGAAGGCATGGGACCAACTGGAAGATGCGATCAGGGCCACCCGCCAGGGGCTGGCTTGCAGGGCGCGAGCGGTGGCTGCGCCGAGTTCCATACACCGTTTGGGCGAGGGGCCGGGCGGGTCCAAAGCCATATCCACGCCATTGATCTGCTGGGTGATTGCCCCGCCCCGGTTGCGGATGACATTGCTGCCGTAGCAGTTCACCGAGAAGGGAATCACTGGGTAGTCGAAGCCCTTCCGGTCATAATCCAGATAGAGCAGAGTATTCACAAAAGCGTGGCCCAGACCCTCCTGATGGAGGGGCTTGTAGGAGTAGGCGATGTCGAAGCCGTCTTCCAGTAAGGCGCTGGTCAGGTAGCGGCTGGACTCGTGGCCTTTGTACCGGAAAATCTTGTTGGCCGGTTCGTCCCAGACGTTGGGCCGCTGGCCGCCGTCCCGGCCCGCCATGGGCTGACACTCGAACTCCTCGTAGGCCATAATGCAGAACGCCGGGATGATGTCCTCTTTGAAGTTCTCGTATTGGTCGTCGCCCCAGACCAACACAACGTCTGGCTTGAAGGCATCGATCTCGGTCCGCAGCCGTCGGAAGCCATCGACCAGTTTGCTACGGTGAATCTTGGCGGATGTGTAGCCCTGGTCGTCGCCCCACTCGGCGCGCATGGCGTCAGGCCAGGACTCGGGGTTCTTCTGTTCCGCTGGGATGCGGTCGTTGTTGCTCAGCGCCCGCGTGAGAGAGTAGTTCTTCAGCTCGTCTGGTGCGATGAGCGAAGGGGAGTGGGTAAGCCCGACTCCAAGTATCTCGGCCATTTGTTTCTCCAGCGGTTTGGATTTGGAGGGTGCCCAGTTCCGAACCTTCCCTTTGCGAGGGGGAAGGGATGACAATTGGTGCTATGGGCTGAACAGGGCCAGGCATTTGTTGGAGTTGAAGACGTAGGTCTCCACGTAATCGAGAATCTCCGGCTTGCGGCCCATCTCTTGCATGGCGCCGGCCAAACACATCCAGTTCAGCAATTCTTGCTGTCCTGCGTCTTCGATTTGATCGGTGGAGATGCGTTTCCAGGCGTCGTAATCGCCGTCGCGCAGTTCTTCAAACCGGGCGTAGTCGGACTCAAGGTCCGGCCACAGCCAGTTGTTTTTGGGCGTTAGGAAGGCGTGAGACCAACTGGATGACGCGACCAATGCCACCTTATAAGGGCTGTCCTTCATCACCCTGGCGGTGGCAGCGCCAAGCTCCATGCAACGCTTGGGCGAAGGGCCGGGTGGGTCGAAGGGCAATTCCACGCCGTTCACCTTCTGGGTGATGGCGCCGCCCCGGTTGCGGATGACGTTGCTGCCGTAGCAGTTCACGGCGATGGGCAGGACTGGGATGTCAAAGCCTTTCCGGTCGTAATCCAAGTAGAGCAGCGTATTTAAGAAGGCGTGGCCTAGGCCGTTCTCGTGGAGCGGCTTGTAGGAATAGGCGATGTCAAACCCTTCATTGATGAGGCCGGTGGCGAGGGCGCGGCCCGCTTGGGGAGCGCCTTTATAAACAAAGTTTTTGTCCTGGGCTTCATCCCACACGTTGCGCCGGAAACTGCCGTCGGATCGGGTAAACGGTTTGGCTTCGAACTGGTCGTAGGCCAGCACACAGAAGGGCGGGATGATATCCTCTTTGAAGTTCTCGTACTGATCGTCCCCCCAGATGAGGATGAGATCAGGATTGAAATCGTCGATGGCCGACCGTATCTGCCGGAACCCTTTGACCAGCCGTTCCCGGTGTTCCCCGGCCGACTTGAGGCCTTCGTCTTCGCCGTACTCGATGCGCATCGGCTCGGGCCAATTGGTGGGAATCTTCATCTCTTCGGGGACGTTGGTGTTGTGTTTGAGGGTGCGAGTCAGAGGGAATCCCCGGTCTTCGTCTGGGGTGATCAGCGGAGGGTAATGGGTAATGCCGGCTCCTAGTATCTCGCCCATAGTCTTTCTCCTGACAACCGGTGACCGGCCATCCTCTGATTTTAGGTATCGGGATTTTGTTTGGTTGTAACAGAGCCACTTAGCAGTGTCAAGAATTTTTAGAATCTGATAAACAGTAAACGGCGCAAAAGTGTGACCTGACGACGAAATCAGTTCAAATCGTGACGGTTGTCTGATTGGTTGAAGGCGTTGATAATAACCCCCAGATTTGAACGGTGGGTGTAAAAATGGGCGCAATCGCAGATTATGGAGCGCTGATCGAGGCCGTGGATTCTCAGAACAAGCGGCTTCAGGGTCCGCCTCAACCGGACCTCTGGGGCGGGGATATCGCGAAACGGTTCCGTGCCGACCCAAAGCGTCAGATGGAAGACAGCTTTGAGGCGCTGGCTGAGTTGGTCAGACCCGACGATGTTTTCGTGGACGCAGGTGGCGGTGCGGGCAGGTTCAGCTTGCCAATGGCGCTCCGATGCCGTCAGACGATCAACGTAGACCCATCTGCGGGGATGGGTCAGGAATTCGAGAAGAGTGCGGCAGAGGCTGGAATCGAGAACGCCAGTTTTGTTCTATCTGATTGGTTGGATGTCGATGGCGTTCAGGGTGACGTAGTCCTTGCCGCCCACGTGACCTATTTCGTGAGCGACATCCAGCGCTTCATCGCCAAACTTAAGGGTGCTGCGCGGCGCCGCGTGATCATCAATCTCTCGAGTATCGCCGGTCCGATGCTAAACGCAAAGCTGTTCAAGATGGTCTACGGCGAAGAACAAGCTCTGGTCCCCTCGTACACTCATCTGCTTCCGGCGCTCTGGGAAATGGGTATCCTGCCCGACGTGAGGTTTCTCCCCCATGGAACATTCTACGACGGCGTACCAAAACTTCCTGAGTTTCCCCAAACTAAGGAGGACGCAGTGGAAGTCGCGTTGGCTGGCGTTTGGTTGGCGCGCCAACACAGGGAGCGGGCCGAAACAGTTGTTCGAAAAAAATTCGACGAACTATTCCAGCAGGACTCGGATGGTTTCATCCCACAATGGTTGCCAGAAGTCCACCAGGTGCTGATCACTTGGGAGACCGGCCACACCGGCTAAGCAGGGCAACAAAGGGCAACCTTGCCTTGTTACCCGGGCCTCCAGCGGGGATAATGTCTCCGTCGCCCAGGCAACATAACATTGAATGAACCGGGGCCGAGGCCCTAAACCCAAAAGAAGCGAAGCGAGGTATGGATATGGACTGGGGAATGGAAAACCGACTGAAACGATTGATCCAACCTGATGGCCATTGCATGTTCTTGCCCATCGATCATGGGTATTTCCAGGGTCCGACCAGGATGCTGGAGCAGCCCGGTGAGACCATCAAACCCCTCCTTCCTTATTCGGACGCGCTCTTTGTAACCCGCGGCGTGTTGCGGGCTGTTGTCAACCCAGCCATGGACAAACCGGTGATTCTGAGAATGTCCGGAGGCGCCAGTATGGTTGGCGCCGACCTGGCCGATGAGGGACTCACGACATCTATGGAAGACGCCGTGCGTTTGAATGTGGCCGGAGTGGGAATCTCAGTATTCATCGGCACCGAATATGAGAAGCAGTCTCTGTTGAACCTGGGAAAGCTGGTGGACGAGGGTGAGAAGTACGGCATTCCCGTGATGGCGGTAACCGCCGTGGGTAAAGAATTGGAGAAGCGGGACGCCCGCTACCTGGCCCTCTGCTCCCGTATCTGCGCCGAGCTGGGCGCAAAGGTGGTCAAGACCTACTGGTGCGAGGAGTTCGACAAGGTTGTAAACGGCTGCCCGGTTCCGGTTGTGATGGCCGGAGGCCCCCAAGCCGACACCGAACGAGAGGTGATGGAGTTCGTCAAAGACGGGATGGACAATGGCTCCATCGGCATCAACCTGGGTCGGAACATTTGGCAGAGCGACCACCCGGTGCCTATGATTCGGGCGTTGCGCCACATCGTCCATGAGAACGGCACGGTAGCCGAGGCCCAAAAGATCTTCGACAGCGTCAAGGCCGACAACGGCCGGGTTGCCTCGGTGCCGGCATAACTCCTCCCACCGTTTCCGATCAATTAGAGGTATAGCCACCATGCGTGTCGCCATGTACTACAACAACCACGACGTGCGCGTGGAGGAGTTGCCGGTGCCGGAGATCGGGGCCGGTGAGCTGTTGGTCAAGGTGGAGGCCAGCGGCATCTG
>VFHG01000183.1 GCA_009392075.1 SAR202 cluster bacterium | reverse complement strand
GTCGCCATCGGAGACCACCACGATGATCACCGGGTCGGTCCGCGGGTAGTTCTCTGTCTCACATTTGGAGCATTTCCGAACCTGTCCGCCCCGGATTATGTAGGACTCGCCGCCGCAGATAGCGCAGAAGCCGTTCTTGTTGTGCCAGTTGATCTGGGCCCTGGCCTGAGCGACGATGCCAGAGTCGGGGCCGCTTAAAATCTCCGTCACCGACCGTGCGTCGACGAAACGAAAACCATTCCCCTCGCTCAGTTCAGCCACGGCCTTGGCTTGGGCGGAGATATCGATGGTGAAATGGGCCGTGCCGTCCAGATGCCCAAGAAAAACCGGACTGGCATCGATTCCCAGCCGCTCCAGGTCAGTGGCGCTAACCCAACCCAGGCCATCCTCACCGCCGTCGGTCACCAGTACATTTAGGTCTCGTAGTGGCAGAAATTTGCTGGTCGAGTCCTTGGATTTATCGGCGATCCATTGGTCGTCGCGACGTTCCTTCTCGCCCCGGTCGACGGGATTGCCCGAATAAACGTGAGTGAAATTCAACTGTGTGTCCCTTAGTTCAATCTGATTCGCCGTATTGTATTCGATTCTACCAACAATAGGCATAGCTTTAATTGAATCTTGCCCTTGAGAAAATTCCTCGCTATCATGCGGCCAAAGCCAGCAACCATTTAGGGAGGATCACGATGGCGCGAACGCCCACAGTGACCAGAGACCAGGTGCCCGAGAAATACCGGGAGGCTTTTGACCACGAAGTAGCGATCAGCCGGAACGCCATGGAGAACGGACCGGGCTCGGTGATGATCAACAGCCCCGAGATGCGGAAGCGGGCCAACCGTCTGGTCTTCTACTTCCGGGAGGAGTCGGAATTACCCCAGAATATCCAAGAGATAGTCATGATCATGACCGCTCGGGCCAAGGACTGCCAATACATCTGGTATGCCCATGCTGCAAGGGCCCGAGAACAGGGAGTTAGTGACGCTTTCGTGGACGCTCTCCGGGACAAGAAACCCTTGCCCAAGCTCCAGGGCGCCGAGCAGATCGTCGTGGACTACGCCATCGAACTGTTCCACACAAACCGGGTGACCGAGGCAACGTTCAAAGCCGCACTGGACCATTTCGGCGCCCAACTACTGACCGAACTAACCACGATGATGGGCTACTATTCCATGCTGGCACTGAATGTGAACGCATTCGAAGTTGACCGCCCGGAAGGAGGCGAAGCTCCTCTGGTGGTTTAGGGCGTCATTTCGAAATCGCCGCAATGCGTAGGAGCAGTTTTCCAACCTGCCCTTTCTGAATGGTACGGCATTTGTCGAAACGAGGAACGCGTTGGTTAAGGCCTTTGACCCGGAACGCATAGCGGGCAGGCGATGGCCTTCCGAGCGCCAGGTCGGGTTAGAAACCCGCCCCTACGTTAAAGGCCTCACTCGAATAATCGAATGGGGCCTTTTGATTGCTCTGATGACCAGCGGTTTGCTAGAGGTTTAGCGAGTGCTCCTCGTAGTCCTTGACCTTTTCGTAGACTTGGAGGCGGTGGCGGGCGGTCTCTAAGACGAATATGGTGTCGTTCTCGTCGATGTTTACCGCCACGGGACGCCTGAAGCGCCATTCGGGCTCCATGTTGGCGCGGCGGCGGGCTTTGACGATGTCCGGGTTCGCGTCGATGTAGGTTTGGGTCCAAGGTGACGGTTGTTGGGCGTCGCCCACCAAAGTCGTCACGAAATGACCGTCGGGGCCGTAGATCTGCACCCGGTGATTGCCCCAGTCAGTGACGTAAACGTCCCCATCTGAGTCGACCGCGACACCGGTCGGGCCGTGCAGGTCTCCCACGCCGTTTTCTGTCCCCTGAAACATGACCTGGAACCGGCCTTCGGCGTCGAACTTTTGGACTCGGTTGTTCTTCCAGTCAGCAACGTAAACGCCGCCGTCCGGGCCAACGCACAAGCCCCAAGGAAGGTCTAGTTCGCCGTCGCCGCTGCCCTCGTGTCCGAAGGCTCCCAGGAAGGCGCCGTCCTTGGTGAATTTCTGGATGCGGTTGTTGGCACTATCGACCACGAAGAGGTTGTCGTCAGCATCAAACGCGATGCCTGAAGGGCCGTTCAACTCACCCTCTCCGCTGCCGGCAGTGCCCCAAGACGACAAGAACGCGCCTTCTTTGTCGAATATCGATATGCGGTGCAGGAAATCATCAGATGCGAAGACGTTTCCGGCGCTGTCCAAGTCGATGGACCGAGGCCAAACGAACTGGCCGTCTCCTCGGCCGGCTGCGCCGAACTGGCCCAGGAATTCATGGTCTCGGGTGACGCGGGTGATGCGCTGCCCAATCTCCTCGACACCACGGCTGATGACGTAGATCAGGTTTCCCTCGCCCAAAACGAAGTCTTGCGGTGCCCAGAATCCCTGCCCAGACATGCCGTACATGCCGATGCAGTAACTGTAATCAAACACGCGCCCTGCGGCGACAGTGGTTAACATTTAGAGTCTCCTAGACGAACTGAATCTGTTCGAACTTGCCGCCTACGATTGGCACCGGGTCCAGGCCCAGCCATTGGTCGACAACGCTGGAATAGAAGCCCCGGAAATCGTAGCTGGGGTCCAAGTCGCCCTGGTTCAGGTCTTCGGGTTTCAGCGACGGATAGGTCCCGTACATCCCGCCCTTCACTTGGTTGCCGATGATAAAGGCCCCGCCCCCCGCGCCGTGGTCGGTGCCGGTGCCGTTGTCGCGAACACGCCGGCCGAACTCAGTGAAGATCATCATGATCAGGTTGTCGGCAGCGTCATGCTCCCGTAGGTCGTCAAAGAAGTCGCTGATGGCCCCAGAGACTTCGGTCCACAGCCTGGCGTGCATGGGAGGCTGGTTGAAATGGGTATCGAACGGCCCGTGGGCGGTGTAGAAGATCTGGGTGCCAAGGTTAGCTGTGTGCACCCGTGCCACATCCCTCAGATACTTGGCGATGCCGTTGTCGGCGTACTCGATAGTGGACGTGTAATTCTCTGGAGCGGCCTTGATGATGTCGGCTCCCATCAGTGCGTCGCGGCCGGTCTGGCCGAGGTAGTCCATGGTCGCTCCGGTGCCGATGGCCGGGGCGTACATGCGCGCGAAGCGGTCTAACAGCCGCGCCCGTTCTTCTTCGCCGCTGATGCCGGGAACGCTGGACATGACTCCGTAGGACTCGAGGTTGGACACCGACGTGATCGGCACTCCGCGCAACGCCAACGCCCTGGGTAGTCCCTGGCCGAAGTTCACGCACTTCAGCACGTTCTCGCCCTGAGGGTCGAGGTCGCGGACGACCTTGGCCACCCAGCCCTCTGTTCCGACAACTTCCGGTTCGCAGGTGTGCCAGATATCCATGGCCCGGAAATGGGACCTCGGCGAGTTCTCAAAGCCGATACCGTGGATTATTGCGACCTTCCCGTCGTCGTACATGTCCTTCAATGGCCCCATGTTGGGGTTGAAGGCCAGTTCATCGTCAATCGGCAGGACCGTGTCCTGGGGAATCCTCACTTTGGGCCGGTTGTCGTAATACTCCCCGTTGGTGTACGGGATTATCGTATTCATGTAATCGTTGGCGCCGGTGAGTTGAAGTATCACCACCACCGGGTCTTTCTTGGTCGCTGTCATTTCCGCACCTCGTCCTGATTCATAAGGAACTGGATAGTCACTCTAGGCGAACTGGAAATCCCTGGAAGCGCCGATCAGGGCTAACATCACCCCGATCTTCTGCTCGGATTTCTCGGAATCTTCGACCGTGTCCCAATTCAAGCCGCCGTCTTCGGTAGCCTGATCAAGGAGTTCGGATCGGGTTGCCTCGCTGAATTCCAGCGGGCCCACCAGGTCTAGGCAGGCATCGACGAACTCTTCGGGAGCAGTGACGCCGCTCTCTCGAAG
>VFHG01000182.1 GCA_009392075.1 SAR202 cluster bacterium | reverse complement strand
AAGTCGGTCTTTAATCAACTCAGATACTGGTGTTTTGCTCCTGAGAGAGTCGCCAAAACTTCCCTTAGCATAGTCCCGGATAAACAACCCGTATTGGGTAACCAACGGTTTATCCAACCCCATGGAATGCCGAATGTCCACCAGGGCATCTGCGCCAGCATCAGGAGGCAGCATCAAAAGCGCTGGGTCGCCGGTGAGGCGCACCATTAGGAAGATGATTATGGAGAGGGCGAAGAGCGCCAGTACGGCCTCTCCGACACGTCTAACTATATATCTTTGCATTCGCCACTGTGACCTTTATTGCCGGAGGTGAGCGGCTAAGGTTCCGGTGCCATGAATAGAGCAACCTCCCTGGAGAGACTGGCTCTCCAGGGAGGTTGCTTCAACCTAACGCTGGACCAGGTTGGTGAAGCCGTCGTCCCAGACCCTCTTGCCCAGGTCCCAGGACGTGATCTTGTCGTTGGTTGCGTAGGATATGTTCATGTTACAGCAAGTGAGATGCGAGTATTGGGCATACATGTATTGGTAAAGTTCGATGCTTGCTGCTTCGACGTCGGCTGGAGCTATGCCCGCCTCCAAAGCTTCGATGAGGCGGTCAATCTCGGGGTCGTGGGTGGATGTGAACGTACCATCGGTATGGTTCAGGACACGCATCAGGCCCACGAAACCCGCCAACGGCCGGTTGGGGGCCGCCAGGTAACCACTACCGTTATCTAGTGTGTGCGCCAGCCGTTCCTGACGGTAGGACGCGTATTCGGTAGGGATGATCTTCACGTTGACGCCGATATCGGTCAGATACGCGCCGACAGCCTCGATGAACCGTGGTCCCTCGGGAACGTCAGCCCGGGGGTACGAACGGATCGCGACCTCTTCTCCATTGTAGTTCGACGCATCAAGCAGCCGCTTGGCTTCAACTGGATCGAACGCCACGGGCTCCAGAGAATTGTCGGTACCGGGAGCTATGTCCGGCCAAGGATAGACTCGAGCCGGTGAGCATTGGCCTGCGAAGACGAATTCACAGATCTCTTCTCGGTTGATGGCCAGGTTAAAGGCCTTTCGCACATTTATGTCTTTCCAGACGGAATTATCCCGCCATTGTTCGTGGAAATAGAGGCCCAATACACTGGCCCCTTCCTTGCTGAAGATGTTGAGACCATCAGCTTTCAGCTCTGGCGCCCGCTCCCGGGAGACGGAAATGACGTCCACCTCACCCGCCTTGAGGGCTGCGATCCTGGTGCTCTCTTCAGGGATGATGCGCCAAAGGAGGGTCTTGAACCTGGAAGCGCCGTCGCGCCAGTGGTTGTCCACAGCTTCCATTTCCATGAAATCGCCCTTCCGCTGGTCCACCCATTTGTAGGGGCCGCTGCCAACAGGATTCTGGGCGAATTCGTCATTGCCAACGGACTCTGTGTAGTTCTTGGGCTGAATCAAACCCTCAACACCTTGGATGTCTGAAATGAACCAGTTCAAGAACCCTGAAGGCGAAGAGGTGTTGATCACCAACTCAGTTGGCGAAACCACGGTGATGCTGTCTTGGTCGGCGATGGCGGCTTTGACGGTGCCTTTGTACGAGGTGATCGAATCCTCGCTGGTAACCAAGCCGATCGAGAATTTGGCGTCTTCGGCAGTAAGTTGGTCACCATTATGGAACTTGATGTTATCCCTCAAGATGAAGGTCCATTTCCTGGCGTCGGAAGACATGGACCACTCTTTGGCAGCGCCGGTGGTCTTATCTACTTCACCCGCGTCATTGGTGCCGGTCAACGCGTCGTAGAGGAAACGCATGTAAGCCTTACCAAAGGCGAATTCCTGCCACACGCTTGGGGTCTCGTTGCCCATGTCTGTAATGGCGATGGTCAGCTTTCCGGTCGGTTTCACAGCAGTCGGCGGAGATGTAGCCGGGACAGCCGTGGGAGCCGGCGCGCCTCCAGACGAACTGGCCGGTTGACTTGCCGGTTCGTCAGTCGGTTCAGCTGAAGAGCCGCATGCGACTGATACGACAAGCATCGTTGCCGTTAGCACAGCAATCAGAAACGGGATGCGCAATAATCTGTGTTTAGCCATAATCCTTCCCTTAATTCCTACGAATTTTCTGCCGGTCCCAATGCGATACGGTGCGGGATTGAACCAGGGATTTAGTCACCAAGACGGCTGTCTGGTAGATAGGCTCGAGGCAGGATAAACGACCTGAAGGGGTAAGTCAACACGAATATCCCAGACTTAATATTCAATGGCCGCTCGTTCCTGGCCTGCTGGGGCGACAGCTAGTCCAGGCTGAAGGGTTGGCCGTTCAACGTCAAGGTTTCTTCGAAGGGGGTCGGGTTAGCCACGGCGGCCCTTACCCAGCAGCCGTTCTTGGCGTTGCGCAGCATGGCCGCCACTTTAGCGGGTTCGTCCGGCGATTCGATCTCGTACCTAGTCTCCACTTTGGGCGCTCCGGCCATGATGGTGCCGGCTAGCACCGAGCCTGTGATGTCAAAGTGGACCGAGGCTTCGGCCCTGACCTTGGTGATGTTCACCTTCATCAATTGAGAGTACCTCTCAATCTGAGTCATCTCTCAAAACAGGATGGAAGCGGCGAAGTAATGCAGTGGAGCAGGCGCAGTGTTACTGCCGCCGATGGACTCAGGCTCGTCGCACATTATCTCAAAACCACCGACCTTGGCCCTCCGCAACATGTTTCCCAGATCATCGACTTCGCATTCGATGACCATGGACCGGTGACTGCCACCCCCTTGAAACGGGTCGTAATTGGGACCGGACTCGGTTGTCATGTGTCGCTCCTTATGTATTTTTAGGCTATTTAACGTGTATGGGCGTTGCGATCACAGAACCGCTTCGGCCACCCGCTCGATGTCTTCATGGGCCGACTTCTCGTTGGTGGTGTTCAGCATGTGGACCACCCGGTTGGCCCCAGCGTCGGAGAACCGCTGGTTCATCTCCCGGTCGGGGGGCGCGTCCCACATGGTGATGTTGAAAGCCGACGTGTCTCGGCCTCTGGCAGTCATCAATTCCTCGATGTGTTTTCGGGCACCAGACAGCTTGTCCGGGTCCTGATACCGGGAGGTATTGCGTGCCCTGGGAAGCCAACCATCGCCGTAGCTGGCGATGCGGCGAGCGGCGCTTTCCAACTCGCCTCCCACGAAGATGGGCGGGTGTGGCTTCTGTACCGGCTTGGGAGAACAGACCAACGGTGGAAAATCGATATATTCGCCGTGATACTCAGTTACATCGGTGGTCCACAGTTCCTTCATGACGTTCACATATTCCCGGGTCTGCTTCCAACGGTGTGGGAAGTCCACGCCGAGAATCTCAGACTCGCCTTTCAGCCAACCCGCGCCCACGCCAAATAGGAACCGCCCGCCCGATATTTGGTCCAGCGTCGCCACTTCCTTGGCCAGGCGGATGGGATTGCGCTCCGGCACCAAGCAGATTCCGGTGCCCAATTTGATCTTGGTAGTTGCGACCGCAGCCCCGGCCAGAAATATTAAAGGGTCAACGATCTGGTTGATGCCGCCCTCGGTGTAAAACCGGGGTACGCCGCCCTGTTGGCCCAGCGGTGGGTCCACCTTGAAATCGACGGGAACTATGCCGTGCTCCGGCGCCCAGAGGGATTCGAAACCCAGCTCTTCAACCAGCCGGGCCAGGCCTATGGTGTTGAAATCGTGCTGGGTCATCAATAAGGCGATGCCGATGTCCATGGTGCTCCTCCGGATTAGCTGACGGGTTGGTCATTCAGGTTGCAGTGACAGGAAATCAGGTCAAATTAAAAGCCCTCCTTTACGGCACCGCAAAGGAAGACTTTTAAAACTTAGTCGCCGGGCTAGAAGTTAGGGGAAAAGTTGCTCGCCGGTGTCGGCGGCGGTGACGGTGATTGCCGCTACCGGGCAGTTCTCGGCGGCCTCAATGATCAGTTCTTCGGTATCGCCGTCAGGGTTCGCGGATTGCGCTTGCCTTTCTGCGTTTAACTCGAAAGCCTTGGTGGCGATGGTGATGCACATTGCGTTGCCCACGCAGATGTCGTGGTCAACGGACACGGAAATCTTTCTTGCCATAGTATTTGAACCCCGCAAATTGAGCGTTGTGGTAATGAGCTTGAGCCTAAAATCTAGCCTGGTTGCCAGGTTGGGCGCATTCTATCAGCGGGGTAATGGGCGGTCAACCGACCAGGGCGTGTTCTTTCAGCCCCACTTTGACCACCGGAGCGGTTTTGTCGGGCCAACCGGTAATATCGAGCGTTTCTTTTTTCGGTGCTGTGGGATGGGCCTGCAATGATCCGCCAGCCTTTATTTGAAACATTAGGTTTCATATATCGCCGTTATCGTCATCATTTTTTCTACGTAGGCTAACTCACAGCCCGGTAGGCATCGGTTAATGGGGCCTTGTGGATCTGGCTCACGAATCGTCTGACTGCCATCATCCGCAGTTCGTAATCAGTCCCTTGATTGAGGCCGGATTTTCTATATATAGATTCTCAGCACTCCATCACCTGTTGGCCGTCTAGGCGGAGTGTTTCGGGCAATTGGCCGTCGTCATATCCTTCAGACATGAGACATAGCAGGTCTTGCTCTGTGTCATTGGGGCCGGTGTCGAGATTGTCGGCGTGCTTGCAGAACAGGCGGGCCATTCTCTGGATGATTCCCGAGTCCAGTATGGCGGGCCTTCATACATCGTTTCGATGATGCGGACCAGTCCCAAAACGTCGTAAATCGACTGCTTGAGCAGATAGGACTTGCGCTCGACCCCGTTTTAATTGCAATTTAAGACACCATATTAGGCACGAAAATGGCAATTCCAATCGAGTGAGAT
This sequence comes from SAR202 cluster bacterium, assembly GCA_009392075.1. The sequence continues at coordinate 7,708 of VFHG01000182.1, read as the reverse complement.
GAGGGCCAAAAAAGGGGGTAGTTAACGGGCTTTGGCTTGGGCCAGAGGGCTTCGGCCCATCAAATGGTGGGTAGCACCGTTGACCATGAGATTGGCCGTCATCTCGGCCAACACCGCAGCCATGAGAAAGCCATCGGTGCTTGGAACAGCAAGGTAGATGCCGTCGATTCCGGGTAATTGGCCAATTAGGGGTATGCGGGCAGGAGTGGAGGCAGCGAATGCGGCGATGTTCTCGACTCCGGAAGGCTGAAAACCGGGTAGGATCGCCGCCACCTGCTCCAGCAGCCATTGTTCGGATTCGGCCGAAGGCTGGGCATCGAACCCCGCGGGGTCGAACCGGCTACCGGCGTGCACCAGCCCGTCTCTACGACAGACGATGTTCACCCCGTTCCAACGGACGGCGCAGTGTAGTGGGTCGGCCGTGCCCAGACCCAGGTGAAGTTTTTGCAGTCCGAATGGTTCCACCGGGAGGTCGTAGCCCAGCCAATCGGAAACTGCTTTCAGGGTCCAGGCCCCGGTCGCCAGGACTACAGATGAGCATTCCAGAGTGCTTGTGTCCTGAAGTTTAACGCCCCTGATGCGGCCGCCCGTGACGGTCAGACCTGCAGCCTGGTTCTTGCGCTGAAACGTCACGCCGACAGCCTCGGCAGCGTTGGCAAAAGCCGCCATGAACAACTTGGGGTCCATCTGGATGCAGTCAGTGTGGAGCATTCCGCCGGTTATCGACGGCGATAGACGGGGCTCCATCTGGCGGGCGGCAGCGCCATCCACCCATTCGGCTTTTAACCCGGCGGCGGTGACGTCGCGCAGGATGCGGCGCACATCCTCTTCTTCTTGATTGTTCGTGGCGGCGTAGAAATAGCGTACGTCCTGCTCGAGAAAATCGATTTCCCCAGCAGCTTCTTTGATCCGAGGCAGTTGATTGCGCCAAAGGGCGAGGCTCTCCGCGCCTAACGCGATCTTGTAAGCGTCGTCATCACCTGAAGCAGGCTGAATGTTTCCTGCCGAATTTCCCGTTGCCCCGGCGCCTGGGCCTTCCTGTTCAACAAGAGTAATCGAAACACCCATCGCCGCCAGCCGGTAGGCGATGAAGCATCCAACCACACCACCGCCTACCACGGCCACTGTTCCTTCCATGTTGTTTCCAGAGCTAGTCATGATCTACTCATCGCTAACATCGACGACGACTTTGCCGACGGCGCCGTTCTCGACAGCCAGGTGAGCGTCTTTGAGTCTTTCCAGAGGGAAGTGGGGGCCGGCAAAGGAAGTTAGCTTGCCCTGCTCCAGCCAGTTGGTGATATCGGCCACCGCCGCGGCCTTGGCGACCTCCGGCATATCGTAGACCAAAACCATGCGTACCGTGACGTTGGTAGAATTAAACTTGAGGGGCACCGCTGGTCCCTGGGAACTGCCCGCTGCGTAAACCGCCAACACCCCGGAGCTTTTCAGCACCTGCTGGCTCACTGAGAAATTGGCCGCCATATCTACCTCAACTACGATTTCGACGCCCGCGCCCCCGGTTAGATCAAAGATCTTCTCGGCCACGTCCTCTTCCCGGTAGTTGATAGTATGGTCGGTGCCCGCCGCCAGGGCGATCTGAGCCTTCTCATCCGAGCTAACGGTGCTGATGACGGCCGCGCCTCCCAACTTGGCCAGTTGGATAGCGTAGTGCCCTACTGCGCCCGCTCCGCCCGGTACTAGGACGGTCTTTCCGGTGACCGGGCCATCGGAGAAGACACAGCGGTGCGCGGTCATGGCAGGAACGCCCAGACCCGCTGCTGCCGCGAAGTCAGCGTTATCCGGCAAGCGGACCGCGTGACCGCTGGGCTGTGCAGTGTACTCAGCGCCGGTGCCGAAGGGGCGCCGGAATTGGGACTCGAATAGCCAGACCCGCTCACCCGCCCGAGACTGGTCCACGCCTGAGCCCACGGCTTCAATCACCCCAGCCCCGTCTTGATTGGGTATGACTCTGGGAAAATCGATCAGGTTTGTCAGCCCCTGCCGGCGCTTCCAGTCTGACGGGTTAACACCGGAGGTCACTATGCGGACCAAGACCTCGCCCGGCCCCGGCTCGGGGTCGGGCATGTCGCCGTATTCGAGAATGTCGGCGTCGCCGTTACGCTCGTACCACACTGCTTTCATAGTTTTTGCGCCTAGGTCCGGGTCGCGTAGTCCGACTTCGCCCGGTTGATGGCCTGCACCCGGCCGGCGCTCAAGATCTCTTGGTGCTCATATGCCCACTGGTTGGAAGCAGCGGTGCTGAGAGTCGAACCCTGGAACTGGGGCATGACGTACCGCGCCAGTAGCTCAAAGCTGTGGAGGACCTGCTCCCGCTGCGCCCAGTCAATGGTCTGGACCATGAAACCACCGAAGCCGCCACTCCGTTCTTCAAGCTTGCGGATACCGGCGATGCAATCGTCGGGGTCGCCAATGATCCAGCTACCGTTGTCAATCATGGCCTCGATGATTTTTTCCTGAGGGCCGTCAATCACTGGGTCCCGGCCCATGGTGTGCTCGAAATACTCACCCTGGTAACGGCCGGCGCCGATACGAGCCTGCTCGATGGCCTCTTTCCGGGTCTCGGCGATGTGCACGGGAATCACCAGGCGCCAGTCGTCCCGGTTCACCACTTTGTTGTGCTCGGCGGCCGATTCCTCGGCGACGTCCCAGAGCGCGGCCAGATCTGATTCCGGAGCGCCTGGGTCACGGGGCCGGGTGATCGTCAGCACCGAGGCGCCGTACTTGCCGGCCAGGGCGACTCCGGCGGGAGACTGTACCGAGGCCACGGAGATCGGCATGTGGGGCTTCGTGTAGGGGCGCAGTTGCAGCATGGCCTCGCGAAGCTCGAACCAGTCGCTCTTGTAGGTGATGGGTTCAGTCTCAGTCATCAAGCGCAGGACAAGTCCGAACGATTCATCCATGCGTTGGCGTTGCGTCGTCGGGTCGATTCCCAACATGTAGGCATCGCCTGGTAGCGCGCCGGGGCCAACCCCCAACATCACCCTTCCGTGGGTCATGTGGTCAAGCTGGACCATCCGGTTGGCCACCATGAAGGGATGGTGGTAGGGCAGGCTGATCACGCCCGTGCCCAACTTGATGTGCTTGGTGCGGTCGGCAGCCACGGCCATGAATAATTCCGGTGAGGATATGGTCTCCCAACCAGCGCTGTGGTGCTCGCCGATCCAGGCCTCGTCGAAGCCCAGGTGGTCCAGCCACTGCACCAGCTCCAGGTCACGGTCGATGGCCAATGTGGGATTTTCTCCAACCCGGTGGAAAGGTCCCATGAATATTCCGAATTTCATCCGCTCTGGTAGAGCCATGTTGTTCTACTCTCCTAAATAACCTATTGCCCCACGGCCGTAACCCCCGCGGGCATCAATCTACGGAAATGCAGGCGTGGTGATCGACATAATATGAGCGCGGTGGGTGATTGGGCGCATTATAGCCGTACCCACTTTCGAATGCCAACGGGGAACGCCACAGTTATCGCCAAAGTCCGATTGACGCAGTCCGTTGCCGGTAGTAATCTACTGCGGCACTACGCGCACGCCGGAACGACCATAGATTCCGGGATTTTTAGTTAGATTTTGGAGGACTATCCATGCCGTACGAAGGACTGATAGCCGAGACCGTTCTCATCAATGGACATGAGGGAGACCAGATTGATGCCTACCTGGCGCGCCCCTTGGGCGCCGGACCCGTTGGCAGCGTGGTCTTGATTCATCATATGCCAGGCTGGGACGCAGCCTCCAAAGAGATGGCCCGGAAGTTGGCCTATAACGGGTTTGCGACCATCTCCCCCAACCTCCACTTCCGCGAGGGCAAGGGTTCGCCTACCGACAACAGCACCAGCATCCGCGAGGCCGGCGGTATGCCCGACGTGCGGACCATGGGCGATGTGGCCGCAGCCATGGAATATCTGCGTAGCTTGCCCTACGTCAACGGCAAGGTTGGACTCATCGGGTTTTGTTCCGGCGGACGCCAGACCTACCTGGGCGCCTGCACTCTAGACAACGTCGATGCTGCAGTGGACTGCTGGGGCGGTGGAGTGACCAAGGGGAATGACGAACTGACCCCCGCCATGCCCAAGTGGCCCATCGACTTCACTGATGGCCTGGATTGCCCACTCCTCGGACTGTTCGGCGAGGAAGACGGCCGTCCGTCGCCAGCCGACGTCGCCGAGACTGAGGCGGAGCTCAAACGTCTGAACAAGAACTATGAGTTCCACATGTACCCCGGAGCCGGCCACGGATTCTTCGCAGTAGACCGGCCCAGCTACCACCAGGAAGCAGCGACCGACGGCTGGGAAAAGGTCGTCTCCTTCTTTGGGAAGCACCTCAGCTAAACCGGAATACGACCGTAGATCAAGAGAAGGGGCTGCCACCAGGCAGCCCCTTCTCTTTGTCATCCGGGCCTGTAACAGATTCCAAGAATCCTGTGCAATTTGCCGTAGGGGCGTGGTTTCTAACCCGCTCGATCTCGGGTTCACCTATTTTATATCGGAGACCCCACTCGATGTCAGCCCCCCACATAACCTGCAACAACAGGACGTTCAACTGCCAGCAGGGCAGGTTGAAAACCTGCCCCTACGTGAAGGCCTGCATGGGTCGGGCATGATTACTTCGGTATGAACAGGAGTGCACCTGCAAGCAATGCTTGCGAATTCTGCTGTTCCAGCGGATTATGTATCCAGTAATTTCTTCCCCGGTTATATCGAGTGAAACCGGCCCCAAGAAGGAGAGAACATGGCTGAGATCGTTTTGGGCCTTGGCACTTCTCATAGCCCTATGCTGAGCCTGCCTGGCAACATGTGGGGCGATTATGCGGCCCGCGACAAAGGAAACCCGATGTTGCTGTCCCTAGAGGACGGCTCAACTAAGACCTACGACGAACTCCTAGCCACGGCCGACCCGGCCATCGCAACAAGATTGACCGTAGAGAAGTTTGAAGCCCAGTTCGAAGCCTGCCAGAAAGGCCTCGTAGCATTGGAGGGAGCCTTACTCGAGGCTGACCCCGATGTGGTGGTGATCGTCGGGGACGACCAAGAAGAGCTGTTCTTCGACGACAACATGCCTATGTTTTCCATCTACTGGGGCGACACTATGCATCTCACTCCCCGACCGGTGCGAGAGGATTCTCCACCGGCAGTCAAAGCCTCCATGTGGGGCTACGGGACCGAAGAAATAGACGTGCCGGTAGACTCACAATTGGCATTGCACCTGATCGAAAACTTGATCGAGGACGACTTCGACATCGCCCACGCCCGCTACATGAACAAAGAGGCCGGCGGGACGGTCGGGCCGGTTGGGTACCTGAACGCTCCCATCGTGACCGAGCGAAGGCCACAAGCCATGCCCCACGCCTATGCGTTCGTGGTCAAGCGGATCATGAATAACAAGATCAGGTCCATCGTGCCTGTGACCCAGAACACCTTCTACCCGCCCAATCAGCCCAGCGCCAAGCGTTGCTACAACCTGGGCCGGTCCATGGCCAAGATCATCAAGGACTGGGATAGCGAGAAGAAGGTGGCCGTGGTCGGTTCCGGCGGCCTGAGCCATTTCTTAGTGGACGAAGAGATCGACCAACTGGCGATCAAAGGGATGCGGGAAAAAGACGTAAATCAATTGGCGGCGCTGCCTCGGTATCGGCTGAACTCCGGAAACTCGGAGATCCTCAACTGGATCACCGCGGCCGGAGCCTGCGAGCATCTAGACATGGAAGTTGTGGAGTACGTACCGGTCTACCGGTCGCCTGCGGGTACCGGCGGTGGCTGGGGATTCGCTCTCTGGCAGTAAACCAACCGGCGCATTCAAGAATCGAAGACGGCCCGCCCCGACTACGGTCGGGGCGGGCCGGTCTGAGTCCGGTATTAATCGAGGTTTGATAGATGGCACAGGCCCCTAGCGAAAAATGGGTGACAGTTAACGGGTTGGACTTCCACTACCGGGACTGGGGCGGGTCCGGGCCGCCTATGGTGCTGCTTCATGGCCTGGCTTCCAGCTGTCATATCTGGGACATGGTCGCCCCGATCCTGGCCAAAGACTACGCAGTGATCGCCCTGGATCAGCGGGGTCACGGCGAGAGCGCCAAGCCCACCGAGGGATACGACTTCGCCTCCGTGACCCGAGACGTGCTCGGTGTCATTGACCATTTGGGAGGGCCCCCTCCGATCGTGGTCGGCCACTCTTGGGGAGGCAGTGTCGCCTTAGAATTGGCGGTGCGCGCGCCCGAATCGTTGAATGGCATGGCCTGGGTCGACGGTGGAATGATTAACGCCTCCGCCCGCTATGACAGCGTTGAGGACGCAAAGTTGGAGATGTCGCCGCCGGACTTCACCGGCGTGAAATTGGAGGACTTCAAAGAACGGGTCCGGAATCGGCACCAAGGCGGAGGCATGGCACCCGGGTCCCACGAAGTGGTGATGGCCAATTTTGAAGTTTTGGCGGACCAGACCATCAAAGCGCGGCTCACCCGGGCCAACCACCTGAGGATTATTGAAGCTCTTTGGGACCACCGGCCGGTTCAACTCTACAAGCAGGTACAATGCCCAGTGTTGATCATGCCGGCCCGGCAGCAGGCCGACCCGTCCACCCAGGACCGGGGCCAGCGCCGGATGTTTTCAGTGGACGAAGCTGAGGAGATGCTGCCTAATAGCAAGACTGTTTGGCTTGAAAACAGCGTCCATGACGTGCCCATCCAGAGGCCGGAACTGGTCGCGGAAGTCTTGAAAAGCCACATCAATGATGGGTTCTTCGGCTAAGTTCGGCATTTGTGGAGTATTAAACATGGCCCAAGTCGACTACTCACCTCTGGACGACCCCCAGATATCAATGAGCTCCTTCTTTCCCCGGCAGGGCTGGTCCGACACACCTGAAGGCGTGCAGGACTACACGGTGAACGTAGGAGATGACATTGGCTTGTCCTGCCGGTTTTTCCCGGCGGGTAACAGCAATCCGACCATATTGTTCTTCTACGGCAACGGCGAGACAGCCATCGACTACAACTCCATCGCTCCGATGTACAACCAGATCGGAATCAACTTCTTCGTTGCCGACTACCGTGGCTATGGAAAGAGCGGCGGCACTCCGTCCTTCACCACCATGCTCTCCGACGCCAACACCGTGTTTGAGGCGATGCAAATCGTCCTGGGAGCCAGCGGATTTCACGGGCCCATCTATGTGATGGGGCGGTCGATGGGGCGTCATTCGGCCTTTGAGCTGGCGGCCAAAGAAGAACAGGTGATTAACGGCGTGATCATCGAAAGCGGACGGCCCAGCCTGGGGCAGTTCACCAGCGGACTGGGTCAGCAGCAGGCCGCCGAACTAGAGGAAGCCTACCGGGCCAAGGCGGCGTCGATAGCCATCCCAGTATTAGTGATCCACGGGGAGATGGACGCGTTGGCGCCCCTGGAAGACGCCGAGGATATGTTCCGGAATTTCGCCTCGACCGATAAAAAGATGCTGATGATCCCCGGGGCCGGCCATAACGACCTGCTCTTCAAGGGGCTGGACGAATACTTCACCGCCATCCGAGATTTTATCTTCGGGTAGATCCTACCCACTCTTCCATCAGCAGGCCGAAGACCAGAGTGTCCCACCAACGCCCTTTGAAGAACTCGTTCTCCCGCAATCGGCCTTCTTCCCTCATGCCCAGATTTCGCAAGACACTGATCGATGCCCCGTTTTCAGCGATACACTAGAATGAGATT
>VFHG01000181.1 GCA_009392075.1 SAR202 cluster bacterium | reverse complement strand
CTTGACAGCGGAACACGTCGTGGGGCGCCTTGCCCTGATGGCGACTGCCCACTCGCTCCGGCTCTGTGCCGTCCAGCGTGTATTCCATGACCGCCTCGGGCAAGAGCGTAGCCAGGGCCTCAGTCATGGCAACTTCGATGTGCTGTCCTTCCCCCGTGTTGACCCGGTGGTACAGGGCTTCTAGCAGAGCTAGAACGCAGTAACAGCCGCTGAACGCGTCGGGGAACAGGCCGCCCATGATCCGTGGGTGCGACCCTTTATGCCCGGTAACGGAAGCCAGTCCGCTGAACAGGTTGATGACGCTGTGAAAACCGACCAGGTCTTTCATTGGGCCGGTGCGTCCAAAGGCCCCCAGCGACAGATACACGATGTCGGGCCGTAAGCACCGTACGTCGACATAACCTAGGCCCATGCGTTCCATTGTGCCACTGGAGTAGTTTTCAACCACTACGTCGCTTACAGCGATGATCTGCTTGGCTAGGGCCACGCCTTCGGGGTCTCTGAGGTTCAAGGTGCAGCTCATCTTGCTGGAGTTGACCGTGTTGAACCCGCCGCTGCGGTTGACGCCAGGCTCGGCCTCGGCGAACGGCGGCCATATCCGGGTGGTGAGCCGCTGCTCATTCTCGATCAGAATAACTTCTGCTCCCAGCCAGGCCAGCATCTGGGCGGTATAGGGAACGGCGATGATCTGGCCGAAATCGGCGATGCGGATCCCCTCTAACGGCAGCGCGGTCATCTGGCCCCCACGCCTACGGCTGATAGTTGGACGGCCGAATATCCCAGCCACTCTCCCAACACCTCAGATGTGTGTTCGCCCAGCTTGGGGGCCGGGCGGAACAGCTGCCACGGAGTGCGCTCCAGGCGGACAGGATAGCCGGGCAGCTTGAACTTCTCTCCGCCGGGACCCTGGATGTCTACCATGAAGCCACGCTCGGTCACATGAGGCGAGTCCACCATCTGACCAACTGTGTACGCCGGGAAGCAGGGGATGCCCCGTTCCTGAGCCAATTTTGCGATCTCAGCGCCGGAGTGGGACATGGTCCATTCCAGCAGCAACGGTTCCAGGGCGTCCCAATTTCGGGCGCGCTCCACGCCGGAGGAAAACACCTCAAGTTCCGCCCAATCCGGATTATCGGCCAGGTCCATCAGATTGCGCCAGTGGGCTTCCATCACCGCCATAACCACCACGTAGCCGTCCTTGCAGGGGAGATACGCGTTGGGCATCACCCCAAAGATCTCCGGTTTGCGTGGTTTGGCCTCATGGTAGGAAGCATGGGCCAGCTCAAAGGGCATCACGGCGGCCACAGCTTCCTGCATGCTGAGGTCGATCTCGCAGCCAGTGCCTTGAATCGTTCTTGATAACAACGCCGCGAGACTGGCCATCGCGCCTTGGACACCAGCCAGGTAGCCGGCCATGTGGGTATTGGAACGAAGGGGTGGCTCCGAGGCAAGATCCCCAACCCGGTCTGGGATACCAGGTGTTGCAAAAGCCATTCCCCCGGCGCTGATGGCGATCAGGTCGTCGCCAAGATAGACGCTGTTGGGACCGGCAAGACCGAAAGGCGTGATGGTTGTAACGATCAGCCCAGAATCTGCCACAGCCAACTGCTCCCGGCGCAGTCCCAGACGCTCAACTTCTGAGCTGTTCTGGCCCAAGACCAAGAAATCCGCCGCTAAAACCAGGTCCGAGAACGCAGCCCGGCCCTCTGGCGATTCGATATCGAGTCTCACACCACGTTTGTTGGAGTTCAGATAAAGAAAAAGTCCGCTGTGGTCCGGGTCAGGAACGCTGGCCGGATAGGGTCCGTTTCTGCGGTAGGCATCGCCTTCAGGCGGCTCCACCTTCACAACGTCGGCGCCGGCATCGCCCAGCAACCGGGCACAGAACGACCCGGCTACCTGCCCGGACACCCGGTCTGTAAGCTCAACGACCTTTAGGCCCGATAGAGCGCCTTGTTCGAGCATTGTGCTAGCTGCCTGCAATCAAAGGGAAACGGAGTAACGCGCTGGCCGGGTCGACCACCTTCTCGCCTCGTTGGTTCTCCATCCATAGGTCGCACTCAACCATGCCACCCTCTTCGGTAGATGAGACATCGGTGACCACGCCGTGGCAGGTCAGCGAGTCGCCGGGATAGGCCATGACCCGGTTGCGAAAGGCCAGCTTGCGGAGGAACGCTCCCGGCCCGGCCCAATCCTGGACATGCTGGGTCAGGAACCCGCCCATCATCTGGCCGTCGACAAATGGGGCTTCGAAACCCAGCTCCCGAGCGTAGTCAGCGTCGTAGTGCAGCCTGATGAAGTCCCAGGTCGCCGCCCCGTAGGCCATCATGCGGGCCATGCCGATCTCTTTGACCAGGGGCGTGACCTCGTCGCCGATCTGAATATCTTCGAAGCGCCTGGCTTTTTCAATCATCCTACGATTCTTCGCCTGGGGCTGGTGACCTGTAGAACATGGTCTCGATGTTTCGCGCCAGCAATTCCTCAGACTGGTTGTAGAACGAAGTCTCAATCACCTGAAAGATCAGGGAACCCGTGCGCCCCGTCTTCTCGTAAACGTCCTTGACGGTCCAGTGGGCGGTGATCACGTCGTCGGGGTGGATGGGTTGGAAGAACTCGTATTCGTTGCCGGCCCGCAGACCCTCCAAGTCCCTGATTGGACCACGGCCTACAAGGTCGCCGCGGTCGTCCATGTCGCTGTCCACATACTGCCAGGTGTCACAGACCAGCGTCGGAGGGGCCATGACGTCCCGCAATCCGTGCGCCTGGGCAAATTCACGGTCGGAATAAAACGGGTTGAAATCTCCGATGGCCAAGGCGTACTGGCGCAGCGAAGATCGGCCCATCTCGTCTGGCGCCTTGATGACGATCTCTTGCCCTACGGTCTCCTTTAAACTTTCCAGTAGGCTGGCCACGGCAGTTCCTCGCTACTCGCCCTTGTAAACGGGGGCGCGTTTCTCCCGGAATGAAGCCAAGGACTCTTTATGGTCCTGGCTGGTGAGGGTCAAAACCTCGACTTGGGCCGCCTCGGCCAGATGGTCGTCCAACGTCTGGGTCAGGCCCCGGTACATCATTCCCTTGACCATACGGTTCGGTATGGGGGCCTTGCCGGCGATCTTGCGAGCCAGGTCCATAGTCGTCTCTTCGAGCTTGTCGGCCGAGACCAGATGGGCCAGCACACCGCATTCCTTGGCTTCGTCGGCCTCAAGCCAGTCGCCAGTGTAGAGGAGTTCAAGGGCCTTGCTAATGCCCATTGCCCGATTGTAGAGCCAGGTGGACCCGGTATTGGAGACCAGCCCCATCTGCAGAAAAGCGTTCATGAATCGGGAGTTCTCGCAGCCGACTCTGATGTCGCAGGCCAGCACCCAATCGAAACCGTCGCCAATGGCCAAGCCGTTGACCATGGCGATGGTCGGTATCTCCATGTTGTGCAGCTTGGAGGTCACTCCCTGGGGCATGGCGCGGATGAACTGGTAGGTCTCGTAAGGCTCTTTGTGCCCCAGCAGTTGGTCACCACCCCGGCTCTCGTCCTTGATGTCGGCGGAGGCGCAGAAGGCTCGCCCGGCCCCGGTGATGATGAACACCCTGGTATTGGCGTCACCGGCGACATCTTCCAGCGCGTGGTTCAACTCGGCGAACATCTCTTCGTTCAGCGCGTTAAGCCGCTCTGGCCTGTTCAGTGTCAGGCGGGCGATGTGATCGGACTTGTCCAGAATTATGGTGTTGTAGGCCACGCCGGTTACCTCCAGGCCGTTACTTGAAATGCGAGGGCCGATTATTGATTCTCCGTGTCGTGGTGATGGCCTGTCAAGTTCCACAGCCTCGTGAACACCGAGGCCCGAATGCATCTTGACACTGCCGGTGGGCAATCACATACTGCCTCCAGGCTGAGACGGGTTTACGGACTTGATAGGCTGGAGGTTTCACATGCAACGCGAAGTCCTTTTCTTCACCGAAATGGGTTACACAGCGTACCCGCAAGACCAAGCCAGAAAGCTCGGCTACAACAATCTGATGTTCCCCAACGAGTATTTCAGCCCTGAGAAGGCTCAGGAACTCTACTCGATGTATTTCGAGGAGCTTCAGTACTGCACCGAGTCGGGCTTTGATGGCGTGATGATCAACGAGCATCACAACAACCCGCTGTGCATGATGCCGTCGGTCAACGTCATCGGGTCTGTCCTCGCCCGGACGACCAAGAAGGGCAAGATTGCTTTCCTGGGCAACGTTCTACCGATTCACGAGAACCCGCTCCGGATCGCCGAAGAAGTCGCCATGGTCGACATCCTCTCCGGAGGCCGGGTCATCTGCGGCTTCGTCCGAGGCATCGGCCAAGAAAGCATCGCCACCAACACTAACCCGATCTATAACCGGGAGCGGTTCGACGAGGCCCACGATGTCATCATCAAGGCTTGGACCAATCCGGGCCCGTTTCGGTACGAGGGCAAGCACTACCACTACCGGGTGGTGAACCCCTGGGTTATGCCTCTGCAAAAGCCACACCCGCCCATCTGGATTCCGGGCGTGGCATCCACCGAATCAATCGTCTGGGCCGCCAAGCACAAGTACCCCTACGTGGCCCTGGCCCCGCCGATGGACCTGCTCAGAGGTATTTACGACCTCTATGACGAAACCGCCAAGGCCGACGGCTGGACGCCCACCGCGGAGCACCGTGCCTACGCCATCAGGGTCAATGTAGCCGACACCGACGAGAAGGCCTACGAAGAGGGCAAGAACTTCTACTGGCAACTGGGGACTTCTTTTGGGGTGACGCCGCCCCACTGGCAAGCTCCCCCGGGATACATCTCCCGGTCCTCCGCCCAGGGAGCCAGGGAAGCAGCCAGGTCGGCAGCTTCCAATATCACTCCCGGCGGACCCAGCATGCCCTACGAAGAAGCCCAAGCGACCGTCCAAATCATCACCGGGAATCCTGACACCGTCATCGAGAAACTGAAGAAGATCATCGACCTGATCGACCCTGGTTACGTAGTCCTGTGGGGCCGTGAAGGTCCCATGTCCCACGAGGTAGCCATGCGCAGCATCGATCTAATGAGCCAAGAAGTTATACCTGCCATCAAGGAATACCAAGCGGTGGCGTAGTAGCTGGGTGAGCTTATACGATATCGGTTGACGTAGGTATAATCGCGCGACCATAATTCGTTTCGTCGTCCGGTTGGACCTAGGTCGTCACGACTGTTTGCAAGATTTCTGAGACTGCTGTCCGAGATAATAATGGCTATCAAATCACGCTCGAGTTTCAAACGATGGCAGTAGACAACACATTGTCTCCCCACGGCGGCGAACTGATCGAAAAGATCGCCTCTCCGAAGGACGCGCCTCACCTTGCGGCCGGCCTAACCCGGATCGCTGTGCGGGATAGCATCGCACGAGAGGTTATCAACCTCTGTTATGGGTTCTTCTCTCCGCTGGACGGGTTCATGGTCCGTTCGCAGATAGATTCCGTCGTCAAAAACATGACCCTGACCAATGGGCTGGTATGGAGTATCCCCATAGTATTCGACGTTTCCAGCCAAGCCATTGCGGAAGTTGGTGTGAAGCAGGGTGACTCTGTTCTGTTAACTTACCAAGACCAGGCGCTAGCCGTGTTAGACGTGGCTGAGATATTCTCCTACGACCGGGAGACCATGGCCCGGCATGTCTACGGGACAGCGGACCAAGACCATCCTGGCGTGATGCGAACCCTCGGCCTGGAAGACACGTTCCTTGGCGGTCCGGTGACTCTGGTCAACTCGCCGGTCATCAACCCGCCTTTCGACCAGTTTTGGAAAACCCCACGCGAATTGAGGCAGCGACTCTCTGAGTTGGGTTGGAGCACGGCAGTGGCCCATCAAACCCGCAATGTTCCCCACGTGGGTCACGAATGGATGATGAAGGGAGCTTTGCTTTCATCAGAAGCCGATGGTATTCTTGTCAGCGCTGTGATCGGCGAGAAAAAGCCGGGCGATTACATTGATGAGGCCATCGTGTTGGCCCATCATCGCCTAAGGGAGGCTGGTTTTTTCCTGCCCCACATCCATGAGACTTCCACACTAATGTGGGACATGCGCTATGCCGGACCGCGAGAGGCTGTTTTCCATGCGATCGTGCGTAAAAACCTAGGGTGCAGCCATCATATGTTCGGAAGAGACCATGCTGGGGTCGGAAACTATTACGATACCTATGCCGCTCATGAGGTCTTTCAGAATTTGCCAGACCTAGGAATAAAATCGGTGCTCACACTTGAGTGGTGGTATTGCCCAGTATGCCAGAGCGTTGCATACGAAGGCCATTGCGGCCACCGCGACCAGAAAGAGGACTTGGCGGGAACGGTCATCCGAAGGATCATAGACGGTGGGCAAGAGCCGGCCCCAACTACATTGAGGTCTGAGATATTGGAAATCGTTCGGGAATGCGCTGATAAATACAATTCAGGTTCGGCATTTGTCACCCCGGAATACCTAGAAAAACGGGCGCCGGTATTCTCTTTGCCTACCCTAGACTGTTGCACCTGTACCAAGCATCGACCCGTGTGACCTTTGAACCTCCGCTGGCAAACGAGCGGGGGTTTTTTAATGAATCTGAACCTAAAATCGACTTGAAAACAACCGACCGATAGGAGGACGAGAATGCCAACCTATGTAGACCCCAACGCCTGCAATGCCTGCGCAGACGAGCACCAAGGCCCGCTCTGCGTTTATATCTGCCCCAACGACTTGATGGTTTTGGATCAAGACGTAAATAAGGGTTTCAACCAGGAACCCGAGATGTGCTCTGAGTGCTACGCATGCGTTAAGTTGTGCCCTACAGAGGCCATCCACGTTCGAGGTTACGCGGACTTTGTCCCTATGGGAGCAGAGGTCCAACCGCACAGGACCGAAGATGGGCTTCGTTGGGATGTCCGTTTCCGAGACGGCCGTACCTTCGAATTTACCTACCCTTCACGAACCAAGCCCGCTGGCTCAGTGGTCCCGTACGAAGGATTTACCGAAGACCGGCAAACTGATCTTAAGAACCAGAGCCTGGCTGGAGACTCCCAGTGGCTCGGTGTAGACCGGTTGCCCACCCCCAATTAACCATTGCTATATTCCTGGGTTACCTAAAGACAAGGAGCGCCTGAATTGACACTTCCTATCACAGAAACCATCGATTGCGACATTCTAATCATCGGCGGAGGAATGTCCGGCTGCGGGGCGGCATTCGAGTCGAAATACTGGAGCGGAGATCTCAAGGTAGTCATGGTGGAAAAGGCCGCCATAGAGCGTAGCGGGGCCACGGGTGAAGGGCTTTCCGCCATCAACTGCTACATGGGTCAGCGGTACGGCTGGAATACCCCAGAAGATTTCGTCCACTACGTAGTAAATGACATGATGGGACTGGCAAGGGAAGACCTAGTTTACGACGTGGGACGACACGTCGATAACTCTGTTCACCTCCTGGAAGAGTGGGGGCTTCCCATCTGGAAAAAAGACAATGGCGAATACGAACGCGTCGGGCGGTGGCAGATCCCGATTCACGGCGAGTCCATAAAACCTATCGCTGCCGAACCAGCGCGTACAGCGATCGGGCCTGAGAACATCTATGAACGGGTCTCGATCACGCATCTTTTGACCGACGCTGATGACCCTCAAAGGATCGCTGGAGCGGTCGGTTTCGCAGTGCGGGAGAACAAGATCTACGTCTTCCGGGCTAAAGCCGTAATAATCACCTGCGGCGGCGCTTCAAACGTTTTCCGCCCTCGTTCCGTGGGTGAGGGGCTTGGCCGCACGTGGTACTCGGTGTTCGCCACCGGCGCTGCTTACGGACTCATGATTCCCATCGGGACCGAAATGACTCAGATGGAACATCGATTCGTGCCCACCAGATTCAAAGATGGATACGGGCCTGTGGGTATGTGGTTCCAATATTTCCACGCCCAGGTGCTTAATGCCAATGGCGAAGATTATACCGTAACGCGCGCGGACGAATTGAAGAAGTATGAGCCCTACGGCTCTGCTGTCCCAACACCCACTCCGCTCCGGAACCATCAGATGTTCTTGGACATCAAAGACGGCCTTGGCCCCATGTATATGCGGACCGACGTGGCGATGCAGAAGATAGCGGATGGAGACCCGGCTAAAATGGACAAGGTCCGCGATGAAGCATGGGAAGATTTCCTCGATATGACAGTTGCCCAAGCACTAACCTGGGCATCCCAAAACATAGCACCCGAAGATACGCCAAGCGAGGTCGTGCTGGCCGAGCCTTACATCATGGGTTCCCATTCCGGCGAGGCGGGCGCATGGGTCAGCGGCCCCGAAGACATCGCAAGTGGCGAGTATTTCTGGGGTTACAACCGAATGACTACGATCCGGGGACTGTTCGCCGCGGGAGACGGGGTAGGCGCCGCGCCACACAAATTCTCGTCCGGCTCTTTCACTGAAGGCCGCATCGCCGCCAAGTCCGCCGTCAATTTCGTGGCCGACAACCCCAGCGTTCCAACCGTAAGCGACGCCAATGTCCGTGGCATTCAAGAGACCATCTGGGCGCCGTTGGAAACCTTCGAGAAACATAAGGGAGCCAGTTCATCAGCAGAGATAAACCCCAACTATATGACCCCGAAACAGGGCCTAGTCCGGCTACAAAAGATCATGGACGAGTACGGCGCTGGCGCATCTACTGGGTACACCACTAATCAACCGACCCTGGAAAGGGGAATCGAGTTGATGGAGATGTTCAGGGAAGACCTCGCCCACCTCGCAGCCCGAAACAGGCATGAGTTGATGCGGTGTTGGGAGTTGATCCACCGGACTTGGGTCGGCGAAGCCCATCTGCGGCATCTGCTGCATCGAAAGGAGACCCGTTGGCCGGGTTACTACTACCGATCCGATTTCCCCGACCTCGACGACGCTAATTGGAGAGTATTCGTCAACTCTAAGTTCGATGCCGCCAGCAATAGCTGGAATCTGATGACCCGGCCTTACAAAAACATCATTACGTCAATCTGACGGCTACCCTTGTGGTGGTACGCACGCTAGTTTCCCAAAGAGTGGTAGGCAACATCTAAGTTGTCGCGGCTTTAGCGAGTGCTAGGTACGTAGCAGAGAGGCAGAGTTCGATTGATCACCATATATTTTGAAGGGCATGCGCTAACTTCGGACAACGAGGCAAATCTCGCATCGGGGCACAATGATGTTGATCTTTCAGATGGCGGGCGTAGTCAGGCCGCCGGAGAAAAGAACCAGCGTTACAAAGACCTCGGTATAGACACCATTTTCACGTCCGATCTACGGCGGGCATACGACACTGCGAAGCTGATGTTCGAGGGCAGGAATATTCCGATTTTCCAGGACGCTCGTCTCCGCGAGTGCGACTATGGTGATCTTACCCAACGCCCTCGCACAGAAATGAAGGCGGTGAGGGCTGAGTCGATCTCGAACCCGTTTCCCAATGGTGAGAGCCTGCAACAGGTGATGGACCGAATGAGGAATTTCATAGACGATCTTTCACCCAACTATCATGATCAGAGTATCTTGATCATCGGCCACGCAGGGACATTATGGGGGCTTGAGCACCACATCAACGGCATCCCACTAACTAAACTCATTTCCGGGGAGTTTGTTGATACCGGAAAATTCACGATCTAGCTGATTCCGTAGCCGGAATATACGAAGGGGCATTCCGACTAATCGGAATGCCCCTTCGTATTCCCGACCG
>VFHG01000180.1 GCA_009392075.1 SAR202 cluster bacterium | reverse complement strand
GATGGCGGCGACCGCCGTGTTGGCACCCATGTTGCCCGACTTGCCCCCCGCCCGGTTCATCGCCTGTTCCATGTTCTCAGTGGTCAGCACGCCAAAGATGGTCGGTACGCCGGTCTCCAAGGCCACTGAGTTGATGCCACCGGCAGCTTGACCGGCCACCATGTCGTAGTGGGAGGTTTCGCCCCGGATGACGGCGCCGAGGCAGATGATTGCCTGGTAACGCCCCGTCTTGGCCAAGGTCTTGGCCACTACGGGCAGTTCAAACGACCCGGGGACCCAACTGAGGGTGATGTCTTCATCCCGGACGCCGTGCCGGACCAAGGTCTCGACCGCCGAATCCAGCAATTTTCTGGTTATGATCTCGTTGAAACGGGCTACGACGATGGCTACGTGTAGACCTTGGCCATTCATATCGCCCTTTATTTCTTTGGGCACGCTTATTTCTCCTGGTGCAGTTTGGTGTAGTTCTATGCCTGGACCGGTGCGGACTCGGAGTTCTTTCGTACACCGCACTGGAGGACCTTTTCGACAAATTCAGCTTCGCCAACAGCCCCGGCAATTTGGGTAAACTCGTTCACCACCGTGAACGGCACGGACCGCACGCCGTATTGCTGGGCCAGGGCGGGAAATTCTTCGATCTCCACAACATCTGAGGTGATGTTTTGGTTTTCCAAGGCAAGTGCATGGGCCAGCCGGGCGATCGGTGGGCTATCGGCGCTGGTAGGAGTGACGAACACCTGGATGTGCACCGGTTGGTTAATCTCGCGCAACTTCTTTCGTGTGTCCATGCTCAGGGGACTGACGCCCCGGGAGATAGTTTTGATGTTTTCGACCAACACGGCTAATTGGTACCCCATGGGTATGCCAAAGAACCTGAGTTTGGCTTTCCCCTTCTCGCCAAAGGCAGTGGCCGGCACCCGGATTATTCCCTCTTCGCTGGCCAATTCCGGCTGGGCGTAGATATCGACGGTCTCCAGGTGGACCTTGGGCGAGAGCGCGGTCAATTCCTCCAGCATCTGCTGGGTCTGGACGCAATACCGGCATTCCCGGCCGGGCACCGCTATGGGTGAGGGGCGCTGGGTGAACAGGCGCAACTCTACGTCTGCCTTAAGGTCTTTTCGGAAGGTCCGTTTGAGTTGGGCCTTTTGTTGATCCTGAATCAGCGCTTGTTGGGTCATCCGCCGGTCTCCAATCGTATATAAGGCAATACTCTGGGTGGAGACCAGTTTACACGGGAAGCTGTGGGTTATCCAGCTTTGTCCAGGAGGTCTCGGATGGTGAACATACGCTGAAATAAGGTGAAACACGAGACTACGGCAATCACCAAGAGGAACCATTCAATCTGGCCGACGATCAGTCCCACACCCAACAAGACCACCCGCTCCGGGCGAGTCATGATCCCGCCCTTGGTGAACACGCCTAGACCCTCGCCACGGGCGCGGAGGTAGCTGACAACCTGGGAGAAGATCAGGGCCAATAACAGCACGGTGATGAACAATATCTGGCGGTCTTCGCTCATGTCATCCCGCAAGGCGAAGATCGCGATGCCGACGAATAACGCGGCCTCACTAAGCCGGTCGAAAACAGAGTCCAGCATGGCGCCAAATGGACTAACGGAGCCGGTTAGCCTGGCCAGCGCTCCATCCATCAGGTCCAGACCGCCGGCGAATAGGAAGACGATTCCGCCGGCCAGCAGCCAGCCCGCTCCCACCAGATAGGCGGAAACAACTGTTATCAGAAATCCAAGAATTGTGATGCCGTTGGGGGTGAATTTGATCGCCCGGAAGAACTTAGCCCCTGGCAGCTCGATGTAGCGGAGGACCGCCGACCTAATTTGTTCGCGTCCTGGTAGTGCCATTAGCGGCCTTCAAACAGGTGTTGTAATAGGCTTCAACCCGGCCTGCAACTACTTCCCAGCGATATTCCTCGGCCAACCGGTTGCCATTACCGCCCAATTTTCTTCGCAGTTCAGGGTCGCGGGCCAACATTCCTAGCGCTTCAGCCAAAGCGTTGCTGTCTTTCTTTGGGACGAGTAGCCCTTGCTCCCCATGGGTCATTACGCCACGAAACCCTTCGATGTCTGAAGCGACGACCGGTTTGCCGGCGGACATGGCTTCTAGTAAGACGATCCCAAAGCTTTCCGCGCCGGTGGCGGGGGAGCAGAAGATGTCGGCGCTGGCGTAGTAGCGTGATAGGTCGTCATAGGAGACCCGGCCCACAAACTCCAGGTCCTGTAGGTTTTGAGAGCTCATGACGCGGTAGGACTCTTTGTCCGGATTTCCGGGCCCGACCACGATCAACCGGATGTTTGGCAGATCCCATTTGAGCTTGCCGTAGGCTTCCAGCAGGTACCGCAGTCCCTTTCGTTTCTCCAAGCGGCCCACGAACAAGATGTTGATCTTGCCGTCCTGGTACTGAGGCATGGGCGCCACGTTGGTTGAGAAATGCTTGAAGTCGATGCCGTTGGGAATGATCTCATAGTCGCCCGGGAATGTGTTGTTTACATAACGGCGGGCGGCAGGCGAGACGGCGATGTTCCCGTGGAGCCGTTGCTGCCAACGTTTGATTATCGGGTGGGTGATGCGGTAGAGGTGTTGGCGGGCGTAAGAAGCGTGAAAAGTTCCAACGTTGACGGAATCTGAGAACTCTAAGACACACAGGGGCAAGATGGGGGCCATGGGCTCGTGCAGATGGATGACGTCAAATTGCTCTTTTCGTAATAGCGCCCGGACCTTGGGGTAGAGCCACCAAGAGAGGGAGACCCTGGCGATGGAGCCGCCGCTGGGAAGTGGTACCGAACGCCCTAGGGGGACGTGCAGGTCAGCGTCCTGAGATTCGCGGGAAGGGGAATCGGGAGCTAAAACTTGGACCTCATGACCGGAGCGGCAAAGTTCCCGGGCCAACTGGGTAACATGAGCAGTCACCCCGCCGGGCCAAGTGAAGTCATACGGAGAAACCATGGCAATCTTCACGGTGTCACCCCCGCCGGCCTAGGAATTATTCCGTTGATGCTTTCTCGGCGATGAAGGCTTCGACCAGATCTCTGGCCTTGTCATCTGTGTGCTGGATGGGCGGAGATTTCATGAAGTAAGCGCTGGCCCCTTCAACTGCTCCCCCCTGTCCGCGGTCCATGGCCAATTTTGCGCACCGGATGGCGTCCACCACCACGCCTGCGGAGTTAGGACTATCCCAGACTTCAAGCTTGAGCTCCAAGTTTATCGGAGCGCCGCCAAAGACACGTCCCTCCATTCGGATGTAGCACCATTTACGGTCCTTCAGCCAGGGCACATGGTCGCTGGGTCCGATATGAATATCGTCGGGTTCAGGTTCCTCATCCATCTGGGAAGTGACCGAGGTGGTCTTGGAAATCTTCTTGGATGTGAGCCTTTCCCGTTCCAGCATGTTGAGAAAATCGGTGTTGCCGCCAAAGTTCAACTGGTAGGTGTTATCGATAGTAACGCCCCGGTCTTCGAACAAGCGGGTGAGTACCCGATGGGTGATGGTAGCGCCCAGTTGGGACTTGATGTCGTCGCCAACGATGGGGACGCCGCGCTCTTCGAAACGGTTGCGCCAGTACTCTTCGCGGGCCAGGAACACCGGGATGCAGTTGACCATGCCGCAGCGGGCGTTAAGTATCTGCTCCACGTACCATTTGGTGGCCTGTTCGCTGCCCACAGGCAGGTAGTTGATGACCACATCAACTTCCCGCTCGGCCAGGATTCCAGCGATGTCGGCCGTGGAGTGTGGCGATTTTTTGACAATATCCGCCAGGTATTTGCCTACGCTGTCGTGGGTCATTCCCCGCTCAACAATCACACCGGTCTTTGGAACGTCGGCGAATTTCAAGGTGTTGTTCGGTTCCGCAAATATCGCTTCAGACAGATCTTTGCCGACCTTGTTTTCGTCGATATCAAATGCCGCCACAACTTCGATGTCTTCTATGCGGTATCCACCGATAGTGTTGTGCATCAATCCGGAGACTTCGGCGTCGTCCGGTATTTCCACATATTTATGAATTCCCTGGACCAGAGAGGAGGCGCAGTTGCCCACGCCAATGATTGCTACCTTGATTTTCCCCACGGATTCGGCTCCTTTTTCCCTTAGCCAGCGTCGATTCGCTAGCGTAATTCAAGCTGCTGCATCTTAGCAATTTGCCCTAGTTGTCACAAGGGCCGTGATTACGGATTGCGACGCCGATCAGCGCGATTCGGACGTTAATTTACGTCCTTGATTCAGT
>VFHG01000179.1 GCA_009392075.1 SAR202 cluster bacterium | reverse complement strand
CCGGGTCCGCCTGGTCGGCCTCCGCCGCCTCCGCCTGGTCGGCCTCCGCCGCCTCCGCCAAATCTAGGTGGCGGTCCGCCTGGTCCTCTAGGGCCTTCTGTCGTCATTCTAGTTCAAGTCCTTTTTATCAACTGCCGATTTAAAACGGCAGGTCGTCTACTGGATCGTTATCCGGGCCATCTTCGGCCATCGCGCCGACGCCCGATTCATAAGGCTCGGAAGCAGGGGCTCCGCCTCCGTCTCCACCTCTACCCAGGAACTGTACATCGTTCAGGAAAACGTCGATGGACACCCTGGTCTGGCCGTCGCGCCCTTCATAAGTGCGGCTGCTCATACGGCCTTCGATATAAACTTGTTGACCCTTGGTCAGGTATTGGTTGCACGTTTCGCCCAACTTTCCCCAGGCGCTAACGTTGAACCATTCCGTCTCTTCTTTCTGCTCTCCCCCGCTGGTGGTGTACCGGCGGCTGGATGCCACGCTAAACGAGGTAACCGCTTGACCATTGGGCGTATAACGCATCTCGGGGTCTCTTCCCAAATGCCCGATGACAGTGATCTTGTTCACGTCTCCCTCCCTTCTACTCCTCGCTTTCGTCCGGCTCATTGGCCGGTTCTTCCGACTCCTCATCAGAGCTGTCTTCGCCCTCAGGGGCGGCCGGTTCGCTGTCTTCTTCAGCAGCGGGTTCCGGCTCTTCAGCGGGAGTCTCTTCAGGCTCTTCTTCAACTTCCGGCGTAGGTTCGTCTTCTTCAGCAGTGGCTTCAGGGGCCTCTGCAGTTTCTTCGGCAACTGGAGCCTCCGTAGCATCTTCAGCGGCAAGCTCTTCAGCGTCGGCTGTCTCGGCGACTAGGGCATCGGTTACCGGGGCCGGAGTTTCTCCCTCTGCGGGAGTGGCGGGCGCTGGGGCCTCGCCTTCAGCAGGGGCAGGCGCGATAGGATTGCCATCCGGGCCTACGGGAGCAGGACGGGGCGGAGGAGTCCTGATTGCCCGGGCTGCCGCGGCCGCTTGAGCGGCAAGTTCTTCTTCCGGCAGCGTTACCGTTACCAGAGAACGGAGCACTTCGTCGTCTATTTTCAGGAAGTTTTCCAACTCAATGTTGAACGAACGCTCAGTGGCGAACCGGGTCAGGTGGTAGCTTCCTTCCAGAAACCGGTGTTGGCCTTTGCGGATAGGGTAGGCCAAACGGCGTGTCCCCCATCGCTCTTCGTGACTAATCTCAGCTTCCCGAGTGGTGATGAATTCCTTGATCTTGTCCCAGGTCTGTGAGACCTCTTCCTGATTGAGCATCGGGCTAAGGACAACTAGAAGTTCGTAATGGCGCAAACGGTACCCCTTGGCAGATTAAACGCAAATGTATTGCGGATTTCAGAATTAAACGCAGAATTACACAATCGAACTGATTATAGCATCGGGCCTCGCCTGGCTCAACTGTGCTTCTATCAGTTATCTATGCCTGGCACGTCAAACCGGGAGGTCAATTTCTTCACCTCAACCGACACTTTGGCGTGGGCTTCTTTGTCTTCCACGTCAGACAGCACTTTGGTCAGCATGGCTGCAACTTGCTTGACTTCGTCTTCCGCCATACCCCGGCTGGTGATCGCCGGAGTGCCCAATCGCAGCCCACTAGTCACTCTGGGAGGCTGTGGGTCGAAGGGAATTGCGTTCTTGTTGGCGATGATCCCCACCGACTCCAGCACCCTCTCGGCCTGTTGCCCGGTGATGCCCAATGGGGTCACGTCCACCAGCACCATGTGGTTATCGGTGCCTCCGGAAACCAGTCTCATCCCGGCCTCGGAGAGTTCCGACGCCAGAACCTTACAGTTGGCCACCACCTGGTGGGTGTAACGGGAGAATTCCGGTTTGAGCGCCTGGCCGAAACAGACCGCTTTCCCGGCGATGGCCTGCATCAGCGGTCCTCCTTGGGTGAACGGGAACACGGCGAAGTCGATCTTTTTAGCCAAGTCTTCATCGCAAAGGATGAATCCGCCCCTGGGCCCGCGCAGGCTCTTCTGGGTGGTTGACGTCACTATGTTGGCGTGGGGAAACGGCGATGGGTGCGCTCCGCCGGCCACCAATCCTGCGATGTGGGCCATGTCCACCATCAGCAAGGCGCCAACGCTATCGGCGATGGCCCGGAAGCGGGCGAAGTCCAACACACGTGGATAGGCACTGCAGCCGGCCACGATCAACTTGGGCTTGTGCTCTTTGGCCAATCGCTCGATCTCATCGTAGTCGATGGTCTCGGTTCCTTTGTCCAAGCCGTAGGGGATGAAGTTGTAGATCTCCCCCGAAAAGTTCACACTAGCCCCGTGGGTCAGGTGGCCACCGTGGTCCAGTTGCATACCCAGGACGGTGTCTCCCTGGTCTAGAACGGCAAAATAAGCGGCCATGTTGGCCTGGGCGCCACTGTGGGGCTGCACATTGGCATGCTCGGCGCCGAAGAGCTCTTTCACACGGCTGATGGCTAGGTTTTCAACTATGTCAGCGTTCTCGCAGCCGCCGTAGTAGCGTCGGCCGGGATAGCCCTCGGCGTATTTATTGCTGATCACGCTGGAGCCAGGTTCGAGGACGGCTTTGCTGGCGTAGTTCTCAGATGCGATCAGGACGATGCACTCGCGCTGGCGCTGGTCTTCTAACTCCAAGGCACGGGCCACATCAAGGTCTTCGTCGAATAGGACGGACATAGGTATCTCCAATGAGGCGATTGGTTAATGGGAAAATCAGTGGGGGTTTAGCAGGTTATGTCTGCTAAATGACGTGGAGTTCCAGTAACGTTTCACGCCCCACCGGTGCGGGATCACGAGAGTAGTGTACGATGGGGTTTCAGGCGTGTCAACAGAGTTTATTCAGACTATTTGCGACGAACAATCCAGTCATTTAAAATAACCGCCGAAGCAACCCGTACCATTTGGAGATTCACGAATTTATGCCAACCGATTCAGGTCACCCGGACATGCCCAGTTCGATAGAGCGGATGCTGCGTCCGGAGCGGGTTGAAACACTTGATCCATTCCGCGTGTTGAGCCATTGTCCGGCGACGCCTAGAGATACCATCGCCGACATTGGCTGCGGGCCCGGTTATTTCACGCTGCCCTTATCCAAGTTTTTGATCCACGGCAAGGTCTACGCCTTGGACACTTCCGACGAGATGATTGAAGCGTGTCAGGGGCGATTGGACACGGCCCGCATGGGCAACGTCGAAGTTCTGAAATGCGAGGAATACGCATTTCCGGTTGAAGCCGCCTCCTTGGACGGGGTATTTATCGCATTCGTTGTCCACCACCCTGAAGACCGGGTGCGATTTCTGAAGGCCGCGAAGGAGATGCTGATGCCTGGCGGCTGGTGCTACATCCTCGAGTGGCATAAGGAAGAAACAGAGTCAGGCCCGCCTCAGAGGGCGCGTATCACGCCTGAGGAATTGCGCCAGATCGGCGCTGACGCAGGGTTCAAGTACCAGAGCCACGGGGACATCAACGAAGAGAACTACATGATGACCCTGATCAACAGCCGAGTTTAGCGGGTCATTAAAAAACTCCGGCCTGACTGGCTGGGAATGCCCCCATCCTAACCTTCCCCCGTGCCGGGGGAAGGAAATTTTCCTCTCCAAATCAACCCCAGAATCTAGCATCCTGTCACCCCGACTTGATCGAGGGGTCTCATTGCTTGGATTTAACGTCGTTTTAGCGTGTAACGAGATTCCTCGCCGGCCTCCGGCGCTCTTCGGAATGACAGTGGAGTAGTGGCGCTCGAATCAGGAGTTCGGTATCACCGGCAGCAGGGCGTAGGACGGCCTGGTGTTGTCGTGGTAGACGCTGTTGAGGGCCGTGATTCTTACGGCCGATGTACCAGGGTTCTTTCCGGTGTTTCCGTTCACATCGAATCTGGGGAAGTTGCTGGACGAGATATCCAGCCTGATTCGGTGTCCCTCCACGAAAAGATTTGAGATGGGCAGCAAGCTCAACTCAACCTGGTAGACCTCGCCCGGCGCCATTAACTCGGTCCGCTCCCACGAGTCCCGGAACTTCACCCGCAGGATGCCGTCGGTCAGGTTCAAAGCGTATCCCTCCGGATAGTCCTCAGAAGGCGGATAGACATCTATCAGTTTGGCGGTGAAGTCTGTGTCCACGGCGCTGGACGAGATCCAAAGTTGGACCGACACCGGCCCTGTAATCTCAGTGTCTTCTACCAACAATTCGGTTTGAAAGACCAGCACATCCGGGCGGGAGGCCAGCGGTAGATAAGGCTGTTTGGATCCTAAAAATTCTTCCGATTCCCTCTGGTCAAAACCGCCCGCCGCCATCACCGGCTGTCCGGAGGAAATGTTTCCACCAACCGTAGGGACTGGGTTATTTGGGTCAAACAGATACTCGTCAGGCGCGCTGGAACTCTCCGGAAGCTGGGTAGACAGTCTGCCGCCGGGATGCAGGTAGAACGGCGTTTTCACGGCGCGGGCCAGAGGCCATTCGTCCTCGCTCCGCCATCGGCCACCATGGTCTAGGCGCTGTTGGGAGTTCGTGCGGCCCGAGCCGCCGCCCATTACAAACAGCTTTACCGGCGCATCGTCTTCCAAGTCATTTCTTTCATCTTTGAGCCAGCGGTCGAAGAACCGGAGCCGCAGGTGGTTAAAGTCCTCCGCAAGATTGTTGTCGATCGTTGCCTGTTCGCCGAAATCGACGTTCCCGGAATGGGTCAGCGTGCGTGCACCGTGGGTCCAGGGGCCCATCAGCAAAGTGACCGGACCTTTCTTCGCACTGGAAAGCGCCACGAAATTATCGGTGGCCGTCCTGGAATAAGGGTCGTACCAGGCGCTCATGTGCACCTGAGGCACGTCGGAAAATACATCGTAGTATTCCTCAGCGCAGAGGCCGATCTGCTTCCAGTAGTTGTCGAAGTTTTCCCTAGTCCAGATATCCAGCAAATAGTCTTCGTAGTCCGGCGTCCACTGCAGGGGCGAGTGTCCCTTCTTCCAGGGCAGCCGGTTGAACCAGCCAAAGATGTCCTGGGCTTCGAGCGCCGCCTTAACTGTCTTCGGGAGTGCATTTGCTTGGCGGCTTTCGACGGCCTCTTTGTAGGCCCAGGTCAATTGCCGGAGTTCAAAGGCGCCACCGTTGCGGCAGGCGTTGAGGAAGGCGTTGGAGAACCCACCCGAATCCAGCCACATACAGCCCAGGTTCGGGGGGTTCAGACACGCCGCCGCCGCTTGGGTGTGCGCCGAGTAGGACAGACCATAGGTGCCGACCTTGCCGCCGTGCCAGGGCTGTTGCGCCAACCAAGCCAGTGTATCGAACCCGTCCTCGCCCTCATCTATGTACTTGGTGAACTCCCCCTCGGATTCGTAACGTGCCCGGCAGTCTTGCACCACCGTGACATAGCCGTGGGAGGTGAAGAATATCGCTTCCTGGACCAGGTCTGGCCTCGTTTTGTTGTAAGGCGTGCGCTGGAGCAGGACCGGGAAAGCCGCGTCGATGGGCGCCCCGGCTTCGGCGGGACGGTAGACATCGGACGCTAGGAGTACGCCGTCGCGCATGGCGGCTATGACGTTGGATTCGGTATGGACTTCTTTCAGCAGGCCGGGCATGGGTTGGCTCCTGGTTGGTTACGAGGTGGGACGGCCAATTCAATTCTATGGGCGCTCCTATTCTGCCGCAACCGGGCGTATAAAGCAGCCAGATTATGTTGACACAAAATAGGCGTCTAACTATAGTTAGGCCATCGGATCGGGCTATTTTGCACACGCCTGTTATATGACTGACCAACAATTCACTGATACCCGCATCCAACACCCGTGGAGGTACGCCTTTTGGCAGAAAGTTATGACGTTTTGATCGTCGGCGGAGGCGTGGCAGGAATGACCGCCGGCATGTACGCCGCCAACTATGGACTGCGGACGGGCATCGTCGAGCGGATGATGGGCGGGGCATCCATCATCAACATCGAGAAGATCGACAACTTCCCCGGCTTTCCGGAGGGTATCTCCGGGGCCGAGTTGGGTCCGGCGGTGCAGGAACAGGCCATGAACGCCGGCACCGATTTCATCAT
>VFHG01000178.1 GCA_009392075.1 SAR202 cluster bacterium | reverse complement strand
ACACTCCACCCATGGACCAAAACCTACGCTACGGCGCCGACTACAGTGCGCCGGGCATGCCCACCAAACTGGACTTTTCCATCGACACCGATTTCGCCGGCGCGGTGGAGATGTGCAACGGCATGGGCGCCTGCCGGCAACATGTCGGGACGATGTGCCCGTCCTATGTGGCCACCAGAGACGAGGAACATTCCACCCGGGGGCGGGCCAATCTGCTCCGGGCCGCGCTTTCGGGCAAGCTGCCCGAGGGCACTATGACCAGCAAGCGACTGTGGGAAGCCATGGACCTTTGCTTGGAGTGCAAGGGCTGTAAGTCCGAGTGCGAGTCTGGCGTAGACATGGCCAAACTCAAGTACGAGTTCCTAGACCAGTACCACCGGGCCAACGGAGTGCCACTACGGAACAGAGTATTTGCCAACATCAACCGGCTGAGCGTCTGGGGCAGCCGCATGGCCCCGCTATCCAACCTGATGGTAAGCAACCCCGTGGGTAAGATGTTGTCTCAGATGGTGCTGGGCATACACCCCAAGCGGAAGCCGCCCAAGTTCGTGCGGCAGACATTTACCAAGTGGTTCAAATCGCGCCAGGGGCCAAATCCCCCTGAATCCCCCTTTTCAAAAGGGGGACTTGGAACGGCTACTGTTGTGGGAACTGACACAGTTGTGCTGTTGAACGACACTTACATGAACTACAACTATCCCGAGATCGGAAAGGCGGCGGTGGCTTTGCTTGAAGCCGCCGGGCTGAAAGTGGTGTTGTCAGACACCAAATGCTGCGGAAGGCCCATGATCTCCAAGGGGTTGATGGACGACGCCACCGCCAACGCGGTGTCCAATATCGACCAGCTATACGCCTACGCTGAACAGGGCATCCCGGTGATCGGCTGCGAGCCCAGTTGTTTGCTGACCTTCAAGGACGAGTACCCGCAGTTAGTGCGCGACGAGAGGGCCAATAAAGTTGCCGAGAACTCCTACATGATCGACGAGTTCCTGATGAAACTTCAGGAAGGCGGCAAGTTGGAGTTAGCCCTGGGTAAGCTGGAAAAGAAGGTCTTGTTCCAAGCCCACTGCCACCAGAAAGCCGAGATGGGGACAGCGACATCGATGGCCGCTCTGCGGTTGGCCCCAGGCTACCAAGTGGAGTTGATCAACGCCGGTTGTTGCGGCATGGCCGGGTCATTTGGCTACGAGAAAGAGCATTACGACCTGTCGATGAAGATTGGGGAAGAGGCTTTGTTCCCAGCTATCCGGGCCAAGGACGAAGACTGGGAGGTCGCAGTCATGGGCGTCTCGTGCCGGCAGCAGGTTGAAGACGGCACCGGACGCAGAGCTCGGCATCTGGCGGAGGTGCTAGCCGACGCGTTGGAGTAGCCTCGGGCCATCAGGATTTCACCGGTCAATCAAAAATACCCCACCCCTTATAAAGGGGGTGAAGGGGGATTTTCGTGGTTCAGAGGAATAAGAGTTTGTTGTGCCGCCAGCTAACACTCACCCATCTGCATTAGACGGCCTTCCCGCCAGCCCACCTGGCCGGCGCGGACGGTTAGGAAGGTGTCCAGACGGACTTTGCCTTCCTGCGAGTGGCCGGCCGAGTCGATCCACTTGAAGTTGCCTTCCCGCATGTCGAACACCGCGGCGTCACCAGACATCCCCGGCGCCAGGGAGCCGATGGTGTCGCTCAGGCCCAGCACACTGGCCGGTGTGCTTGTGCTAGCGGCAATTGCGTCCGGCAGCGACATGCCCATGGCGTGGAACTTGCTGACCAGGTCGTTCATCTTGTAGACGGTGCGGTCCGGCGGCGGGTTGTGGATGTCTGTGCTGATGGTATTTGGCATCAACCCCTGCTGCATGGCGGCGGTAGCAACCTCAACATCGCAGTGAACTCCAGCGTGGGCCACGTCCATTATCACGCCCCGTTCGGCGGCTGCGCTGACCTCCGGCCTTATCTTCAGGTTACGGTCCAGTATGTTCTCCGGCAGGCCGTTGAAGGCATGGGTGCTGATGTCGCCAGGTCCTAGAAATTCGAGGATGTCGGGCAGGGCGATGGGTGTGCCGCTGACATGGACCATGAGCCTGGTGCCGGACTGGTCGGCCACGGCCCTGGCGGCCCTCATGGCTTCGTGGGCGTTCCAGGCGGCCACCGCATTGAAGTGCATGCGGACTTTTACCCCTAGGCAGAACCCGGGGTTGGCCTTGATCGCATCGGAGGTCTGATCAACGTCGATCATGCGCATATCGTGAAGGCCGCCCAGCAATAGGCGGTTGTTGGCCAGTCCCACTCCGCTGACGTGCAAGAAAGCCAGCAGCCGGGTGCGGTGAGCGGGAAACACGTAATCCCGCATGGCCTCGTAATTGATGAAGCCGGCGCTTCCGGCGTCGATACCGGTGGTTGTTCCAGACGATAAACAGATCTCGTCAGGATGAACGGATGTCGGGTTGCCGCCGTGGTAGAAGTGGCCGTGGAGGTCGATCAGGCCGGGAGTGATTAGTTTGCCGGTCACATCGACCGAATGGGCCGCTTTGGCAGCATCG
>VFHG01000177.1 GCA_009392075.1 SAR202 cluster bacterium | reverse complement strand
AGTTGCTCTAAAGCGGTTATCGTCGATTGCAACATGATTACTCCAACCCGGTCCCCGTTGTGGGCTTCTACCTGAAGTTAGGTATTTCGCTCAACGAAATCGGCTGAGAATACCCGGTCTTCAAAGGGCAATAATGCCAGTTTGGCGCTCAAAGAGATGGCGCGGAACATCGATGCGATTACCGCGTCCACATGAACGGTGCAGAACATTATCATCGCGAACAGATTTCCCGATGGCAGAATGCCGCCGAACCCGACCGTGGATTTGATGCCCATTGGTACGATGAAGGACTCCCGATCGACTATGAAGTCGCTGCCTACAGCATTCGCTACATGAAACACGTTATAGGTGTGCTGATCGATGTCCAGCATCATGCTGGGACTGGGATCCAGGAACTCGGTTACCTCCAGTCCAAGCTGACTAACTAGGTTTGAGATCATTGGGAATGCGCGGACCATCTCTTCGCTTGGTAGCGGGATAGTCTTGTGGTGTTTCGAAAGCAGCCTGGAGTTCCACTAGTCCTTCACGCCGGCGGTCGCCGACAACGTAAGGCATTTGGTGGAAGCGACTTCAGGCTCGTGACCCAAGGCGTCCACGGCGAACCGTTTCAGTTCCGGGTCCACGTCTTCGTAAGGATGGGTCTTGAATAGCCGGACCAGACTGAGGCACCGTGCTCCGGTGTCCTCTTCGACGATGTGGTTATAGAGGTAGCGGACGATCTTATCGGCAACTTGCTCCATGCTAGAAGCGTTCTTGCCCATCTTCCGCAGCTCTGCGCCGCACCTTGTCATATCCGCCAATGAGAATTCAGAAAGGGAATACATCATTGATCCTTTGACCAGGCAGCTCAGATTTAACTCAGGAAATCGACCACTGAGCTGGCAAATACTTCGGCGCGTTCAATCATCAACAGATGCCCTGCGTTGGGCATGATCGATACCTGAGCGCCGGCCACCAGTCCGGAAAAATCCTCGGCGTAGACTGGGGGAATGATGCGGTCGTTCTCGCCCCACAAGACCAACGTCGGCGCCTTGATGCGGTAGGCCCGGCGCTTCAAGCCCCGGTCTGGGATGGGCCAGAGGAACTTTCCGGCGGCGGTCAGGTCCTGCATCCGGTCAGCGGCAAGCTCTGACTTCAACCGAGCATTAGCCTCGAAATCGGCCGGAGAAAGGCTCATGGAACTGGAGGCGGAAGACCAAAGGTTGTCTTGCAGCTCGTTGGCGGTCATGGACAACAGGTCGGCCACTGGGTCTGAGCTGCGCCAAGTGCCCGCCGGCGCCGCTAGCACCAGACGGTCGACGTAGCTCGGCGAGTAGGCGGCCATCTCAGCGGCGATCATGCCGCCCAGGAAATGGCCCACTACATGCGCTTTGGCGAGCCCCAAGGCGTCCATGAGTTCGAACTGGTAGAGAGTTAGGTCGGCAACGTCGTCTAGCTTGTCTAGACCGTTGGACTTGGAGTAGCCGGGCAGATAAGGGGCATAGACCGTGAACTTCTGAGCCAGGGCGTCCAAGAACGGCGCCCAGCCCTTCTGTCCTATGGCCCCGTGCAGGTACAGCAAAGGTGGACCGCTGCCGTCCTTAAGCACTTCAGCTTCAAAATCGCCGCCCCGCAGGGAAATATTCAAGGTCTCCGGCATGGTTACTCCGTTCTACTCATGGTTCTAAGAGGTTCGGCCCGCATACCACCCAGCGATCGCCCGTCCGATCTCCGCGGGCGAGTCCTCCTGGATGAAGTGAACCCCTTTGACGGTCACCTCTTGTTGGTTGGGCCACGACCGGCAGAACTCCCGCTGCGGTCCGGTGAGAATCGCGCCCGGATCGGCATTGATGAACAACTTGGCAACTTGGCTGCTGGCCAGCCATTCGGCGTATTCAGACACGATCTGGACCACATCTGCGGGCTCGCCGACGATGGGGATCTCGCGGGGCCAGGTCAGGGTCGGCCGCCGTGACTCCCCGGCTTCAAGATAGGGACGGCGGTAGACCTCCATCTCGTCTTCGGTCAGGCCACGGAGAACGCTGCCCGGCAGCACCCGCTCGACGAATATGTTCTTCTCCAGCACCATTTCCTCGCCTGCCGGTGACCGGAACGCCTGGAACACCTGACGGGCTGCCTCGGGCCAGTCTTCCCAGGTCACGGGCCGGACGATGGCCTCCATGTAGACCAGGCCTTTGATTCGACCCGGGTTCCGTTTGGCCCAGTGGAAACCAAGCGCTGAACCCCAGTCGTGCACAACCAGCGTGACGTTGCTGGTCAAGCCCATGTCGTCGAACCAATGGTCCAACAGGGCGCTGTGGTCGGCGAACCGGTAGGATCCGTTGGGTGAGGCGCCAGATTCCCCCATGCCCATCAAGTCGGGGGCCAAGCAGCGGCCAGAAGTTTCCAGGTGGGGTATCACATTGCGCCACAGATAGGATGATGTCGGGTTCCCATGCAGGAACACGATGGGGTCCCCAGTGCCGGTGTCCACGTAGGAAATGTCTATCCCGCCCGTGGATATGCGCTTACGGGGATGGGAGTCTTGGGTCGAGATCGTTTCTTGGGTCAAATCAGGCCGCCCTTTACCGTCCGGCTTCCTGAGGAGCTTTTGCTAGCTTCTCCGGCCACCAGCGTGTTTCGTACTCGGACCAGATGTCCTTCACGTGCGGCATGACCTCGTTGGCGAAGAGAGTGGTGTTCTTCATGGCCAGTTCTTTTGGCATGTCGCCGAACTGGAGCAGCAACATCAGGTTGCCCACGCGTAGTTCCTTGACGGCGTGGGTCAATTCTTTGACCACCGTCTCCGGGCTGCCAACGATGACATTGCCGGCCTCCAGATAGTCCGTCCAGGTGAAATCGCTGAGCTGCTTGGTTCGGGAATCCGCGGTTGCCGAGCCGGCCTGCGATGCGTTGGTCCGAACCGACCGGTAGCCAGGCGGGTTGGCGAACCCGGCGGGGATATGCAGGCTCTTCTTGAAGAAATACTCGATGGAATCTTTATATTCTTCGGCTTGCTCGTCGGTCTCGGATACCGCGACCAACTGCAGGAAGCCGGCATGGTAGGGATTGAACTCCTTGCCCTGGCGCTCCATTTCGTCCCAGAAGCCGTCCAAAATAGTCTTGCCCACCTTGTAGCCGGAATAGCTGAGGTAGCAATAGACGTAGTCGTTCTTGATGGTCCAGTCCCAGGTCTCCAGGCTGCCGCTGCCGGGCACCCAGATCGGCGGGTGGGGCTGTTGATAGGGCCGGGGCCAGATATTCACGTAGCGTAGCTGGGTAAATTTGCCGTTGAAAGAGAATGGCTCGCGCTCTTTCCAGGCTTTCATCACCAGGTCATGGGCTTCTTGGTATTTCTCCCGCAGCGTGACCGGCACCTGGCCGTAACCGAAGATGGTGTCCATGGACGTTCCCAAAGGGAATCCGGCGATCAACCTTCCGCCGCTCATCACGTCCAGCATGGCCATCTCTTCGGCCACCCTGATGGGCGGATTGTAGAGGGCCAGGCTGTTGCCCAGCACCACCACCGCCGCCTTGGAGGTTGCCCGGATCATCGCCGATGCCATCAGGTTGGGCGAGGGCATCATCCCGTAAGCGTTGCCGTGGTGCTCGTTCACGCAGATGGCATCGAAGCCCATGGCCTCGGCGTACTCAAGCTCGTCCAGAAAATCGTTGTACATGTGCTCGGCCTTTTCGGGGTCGAAAAGGGAGTTGGGTGCGTCTACCCAAACGCTGTGATAATCTTTCTCGAAGTTATCGGGCAGGTCTTGGTAGGGCATTAGGTGAAAGAAGCACAATTTCATGGCTGATATTTCCTCGTTGCCGGCTCTGGGTATGCTCTGGCTGGGTTGCCTGAGATTGTACAAGAACGCTGATGCCGATGCCAACAGTCTGGAATATAGACATAGGAGCTTAAGAAATGGCGGGTGAAGTAACGGAGATTGAACACCGGGTGGCGGTGGCCAAGCGGTTGGCCGCGAATATCCGGGAGCATCTGGGCGGACTGACTCCGGAGCAATGGGAATTGCCCAGCGCCTGCGCCGAATGGCAGGTGCAGGACGTAGTCAGCCACCTGATCGGCGGTGCGGAACGGCAGGCCGAGAGCATGGAACGGGGACGGGGCGGCGACTCCGACCCGCCCGCCGGGTTCGTTCCACCTCAGGCGTCGGAGCTATCCGCCACAAACGCGCAGCGGGACATCGACCGGAGCAACGAATTGGCGGGCCACTTCTTGGAGTCCTTTGACGCCAGCTACGAGAAGCTCCACCATGAGTTCGACCGGTTTGGTGAAGTCTCATGGGACACTTTAGCCTGGCACGTCCGCCGGGGCGCCATGACGGGAGCGGCGTACGTGGAACTGCGCATCCAAGAGTTGGCTATCCACGACTGGGACATACGCCTGGCGACCGAGACCATCCCCAGCCTCTACCCCGATTCCGTCCCCATTTTGTTGGACATGACTCCCAGGTGGCTAGGCATGTGCTTTCGTTCCTCGGCCAAACTGCCCAAGCCGGTGGTCTACGGCTTCAATGTGGACTCCCAGAATTATCGTCTGACCGTGACCGGCGATGGATTCGATATGATTTCCGGAGAAGCTACCGAAGCAGACTTTTCTTTGTTTGCCACCGGCGAGCAGTTTCTGCTGTTCACCTACGGAAGGCTGACCGCCGCCGACGGAATCCACCTAGGCAGGTTGAGTATCAACGGCGACGTTTCTCACCTGGACCAGTTTGAAGTCTGGTTCAAAGGCCTGTAACCTGGTGTCTGCGCCTGTGATAAGTTCGGTGACTGGCATAACCTTTTTGGGTCGTGCTAAAAGCCCTCGGAAAAAGAGAGAGAAATAAATTGGCCACTGGTTCACGCGATGTAGTGATCGTCGGCGGAGGAATCGTTGCATGCCTTAGCGGGTATCTGCTGGGCCGCCGTGGCTACAAAGTTACGATTTTAGAAGCAGACTCACTGGGCAGCCATGCCTCGGGGTTTGCCTTCGGCGGATTGGACCCACTGACCGGGATCGGGCTTCCTGAGCCGCTGCTAGATTTCAGCCTGTGGTGCTTTGGCCGTCACCGGAGTCTGGCCCGAGAGCTCCACGAAGCCACGGGAATCGACGTGGGATTCGAGTTGCGGGACCGGCTAAACTTGGCGTTCAACAACGAAGAGACCAAAGTTTTGAAAGACCAGATCGAATGGATGAAGGACGTTGGCGGTTTCACTGTCGAGTGGGTCAACAACGCCGAAGCCAGGAGATTGGAACCCCAGGTAAGCGGAGAGATTACGGGCGCGCTTTACCAGCGGAGCCCGGGCGCCCTGGAGCCATACCGTTTCATCCTTGCCGCCATGCGGGCCGCCGAACGCTACGGCGTGGAGATGCTACAGCGGCGGGCCATCGGTCTGATCAGCGACGGCGACCGGGTAACCGGAGTAACACTTGAGAGCCGAACCATCGATGCCGGAATCGTCGTACTAGCCATGGGCCCGTGGACCGGACTGGCCTCGGAGTGGTGTGGAGTGGATATTCCGGTCACTCCGCTGAAAGGACAGATCCTTAGGCTGCGGACCTTGCACGACCCCCTGAAAATGGCCGTGAATTACGCCCATAGCTATGTGGCGACCAAGTCGGACGGCCTCATCTGGGCTGGGACGACCGAAGAAGAAACAGGCTTTGACGATAGCCTCAACTCTGCGGCCCGGGATAGCATCATGGCCGATTTCTTGAAGATGATTCCGGGCATGA
This sequence comes from SAR202 cluster bacterium, assembly GCA_009392075.1. The sequence continues at coordinate 6,332 of VFHG01000177.1, read as the reverse complement.
CCGACGCCGAACTGTTGCAGCAGACCGCCTGCCTGCGTCCATTATCGGCCGACGGCTTGCCGATCGTGGACAAAGTGACTGGCTGGGAAAACCTCTACGTCTCCACTGGTGCGGGTCGCAAGGGCATCCTCTGGAGCACCGGCATGGCCCATGCCCTGTTTGAGATGATCGACGAAGGAGCGGCGGACGTTATCGGCGCCGAGCACCTGAAGCTGGATCGGTTCCCAGCGAAGGTCTAGCCCCCGTGCTTGCGGGCGACTAGTAGGCCGTCTTCGCGGCTGATTTTCATCGCAAAGTCGTAGCGGTCGATTTCCAACGCCAATGTCACATCTTCGGGATGGAACTGGGGTTGGCCGGGGTCAAAGAATTTCCGGGTTGCCCCGCCAGCCATGATCAGCGTCTTAACGGCATCGAAGTCGGGCTCGCGGTCTTCCATGATGTTCCGTAGATAGATGCCGCAGTGCTCGTCCTCGTCGGAGCGGTCCACACCCTGGTCTCCCATGGCGATGATCGAGACGAGGTCCGCCCCATCAGCCTTGATGGCAGCCACCGTCGCCTGGGCCACCACGAAAGACCCCAAGTAGATCTCCGAGGCGTTCACGGCCGCTGCCACGCCCACGGTGCCGGCCCTGGTGGACTGGACCAAGGTCTTGCCTGCTAGGTCGACCTGGGATATCTCATAGGGGGAATTTCCGAAATCGAAACCCTCTGGGCGCGTGCCTGCAACCTCGCCCATGAGGAAATCGCCGATGCCTCGCCGGTGAAGTTCTAAAGCCTCTTCGGGCTCCGCCACCAAAGTAATCTCCTTGGTGCCGTGGTCAAAGGCGATGGCCGCGGTGGTGAAGGCCCGGAACACGTCAATGATGATTGCCGTCCCCTGGGCTTCCTGGGCGTCACGCACCAAACTGCCGAGTCTTACTTCCATGTTTGTGTTTGCTCCGTGTGAAATGTCTGATGCGAAGAGGAAAGCCCCCATCCTAGCCTTCCCGGTGCGCGGGGGGAAGGGACAACGGGGCGATATGGTAAAGGCCTCTCAAGAACCAACCCGCTCACCTGAGATTGTCGAAGGGCCGCCCGCCTAATTCCTACTTCTTGGTCAACTTCTGCAGGGAGCGTACCTCGCGGGGCGGGTTGAGCCTGCTACCGGTGTGGGTCCACGAGACCTCGCCGACGAAGATGTCGCCCTTGGAGTTGATGCACACACCGTGGGGGGCGATGAAGGTGCCCGGTTCCTCGCCTTCCGGGACGTCGCCCAGCTTGGCTAGGTAGTTGCCCTTGGTGTCCATGATACTGATTCGCGGGCCCAGGCCGGAGGCTTTTTCGTTGGGGACGATGGCCGCGCTCAACTCGCCAACGTAGACCCGCTGGTCTCCGCTGGTGTCGATAAATAAGCCACAAGGCCGGGCCATGTCCTTCCACTGGGTCTCGAACTTGCCGTTTTTGTCGAAGACCTGTATCCGCTGGTTCTCCCGGTCAGCCACGTAGACCCAGCCGTCCTTGTCGGTGCAGACGTTGTGGGCAATGTTAAACTGGCCCGGCCCGGTGCCCGACTCCCCCCAGGAGAACAGCAGCTTGCCGTCCGGTGAGTATTTATGGACTCTGGCGTTGCCGTAGCCGTCCGATACGTAGAATTCAGCTGTCTGAGGGTCTAGGGCTACATGGGTGCAGCGGTTGAAGGGGTCGCCGCTCATGAATGGCGCCGGCTTGCCGGCGATGCCCAAGGTGAAGATGACGCTGCCGTCCAGATTGCACTTGCGCACCGTGTGGTCGCCGTCGTCGGTCAGATAGATGCTGTCGTCCGGCCCCATGGTGATGCCGTGGGCCCGTGGGTAGGTTCCCTCGCCCCAAGAACGGAGGAGATTGCCGTCCTTGTCAAAGACGATCATCGGGTGCTCGCCCCGATTGAAAACGTAAACGTTGTCTTGGGAGTCCACGCCAACTGCAGCGCATTCTTTGAACGACCAACCGTCGGGAAGGATTCCCCAACCTTCTTCTACCTCGTAAGTGAAAGCGCCTGACCCTAAAGCTACCATTGCTACAACCTCAATATTCTCGTTGTTCTGGTGATTTGCGCCCCTCAGTGGGCACTCGGAGATTGTAGCACCGACAGGTGGGAAATCAACGGTCGGGAAGCCTAGTGATTTGCGGGCGTCACATTGCCACGGGGAGTTGACCGTTGCTATCATGAATCCCGATACCCCCGGTACCATCGGTGGTCTGCGGGTTTTTCATTACACCGTGGAGCAGGGTTAAATGACAGAACAAGTCAGGCGCGATTTCGTAAAGTACTCATTCTTTAAGGTCGACCCGGCATGGCGCCTCCTACCTGAGAAAGAGCGCCATGACAGCAAGGCCCAGTTCGCCGAGGTCCTGAACGAGTTTTCCGACCGCGTGTCCATGTCCAGCTACAGCATGGTGGGCACCCGCGGCGACGCTGATTTCCTGCTCTGGAAGGTGAGCGAAGAACTGGAAGCCATCAACGAGCTGATGGCCAGGGTTAACCACACTGATCTGGCCCCGTATCTGACCATGCCCTATTCCTATCTGGCCATGACCCGCCGGTCTCCCTACATCGACGACCATAAGCATGAAGGCCAAGAGGGGACCGGCTCCGCGACCATGCGCATCATTGGCCGGAAGTACCTGTTCATCTACCCATTCGTGAAGACCCACGAGTGGTACCAGTTGCCCAAGGAAGAACGCCAGGCGCTGATGAACGAGCACTTCGTCATCGGGCACAAGTACCCGGACGTGAAGATCAGCACAGCTTATTCCTTCGGACTGGACGACCAGGAGTTCGTGCTGGGGTTCGAGACCGACAACCCGTCGAATTTCCTAGACCTGGTGATGGACCTTAGAGAGTCCAAAGCCAGGCCCTACACCCTGCTCGACACTCCAATATTCTCCTGCATCAGCAAGTCCGTGGAGGCCTGTTTGGACGATCTCGGCTAACCCACCTGCGAGTCACGAAACAACGAAAGAGGCGTCCCGGCCGATCGGGACGCCTCTTTTTAGTTGTCCGAGTCTGGGTTTGACTGATTCTGAGATGTTCCGAATGGGACCAGCTACTTCGATTAGCTTCCGGCCATGTTCTTCATGTGGTTCATCGCGGACCCGGCTTTGAACCAATCGATCTGACCGGGGTTCATGGTGTGGCGGAGATTGATGCGCTCTTCCTCCCCATCCTCGTGGGCGACTACGCAGACCAGCGGCTGCCCCGGCGCCAGGTTGGCCAAGCCGATGATGCTTAGTCGGTCGTCGGCTCGGATGCGGTCGTAATCTCCGGGGTCTTCGAAAGTCAGGGGCAACACGCCCTGCTTCTTCAGGTTGGCCTCGTGGATCCTAGCGAAGCTTCGGGTGATTACCGCCGCCGCGCCCAACATTCGGGGAGACATGGCGGCGTGCTCACGGCTACTGCCCTCTCCATAGTTGTTGTCGCCGATAGCGATCCACTGCATGCCCTGCGTCTTGTACTCCCTGGCAATCTCAGGGATGGGCTGAATCTGCTCGCCCGAGAGTTGATTCCTTCCGGTGCCCGGCTCGTCGGTGAATGCGTTCACAGCGCCCAGGAACATGTTGTCGCTCAGGTTGTCCAGGTGTCCCCGGAAGCGGAGCCAGGCTCCGGCTGGGGAGATATGGTCAGTGGTGCACTTTCCGGCAGCTTTGACCAGCACCGGCATATTGTTGAAATCCTGGCCGTCCCATGCGGGCCACGGCTCCAAGATCTGCAATCGGTTGCTGTTGGGGTCCACCGTGACCGTTATGCCGCTGCCGTCCTCGGGAGGGGCAACGTAGCTTCCTTCGCCGGGATCAAACCCGTTGGCGGGGACTTCAGGGGCTGGTTTGGGCGCTTCCAGCATGAATTCTTTGCCGTCTGCGCCGGTCAGCGTGTCGGTTAGCGGGTTGAAGCTCAAGCTTCCGCCCAGGCTCATAGCCACCGCCAATTCTGGGCTCGTGATGAAATTCATGGTGCCGGAGTTGGCATCGTTTCGCTTGGGAAAGTTGCGGTTGTAAGAGGTGACGATGGAGTTCGGTTCGCCCTCCGGCACCTCGTCTCGCTTCCATTGGCCGATGCAAGGGCCGCAGGCGTTGGCTAAGACCGTGCCGCCCAGGGCTTCCAAGGCCGCCTGTTGGCCGTCCCGGGAGATGGTCGCACGTACCTGCTCCGAACCTGGGGTAATCATGAATTCTGAGACGGACTTGAGACCGTGCGCCGCGGCCTGATTGGCCACATCGGCACAGCGGCTCATGTCTTCATAAGATGAGTTGGTGCAACTGCCGACCAGGGCCACGGATACTTTGTCCGGGAAGCCCTCTTCCTTGACCTCTTTGGCCATAGCTGAGATGGGCCGGGCGCGGTCAGGGGAGTGGGGTCCGGTGATCTGAGGCTCCAGCTTGGAGAGATCGATCTCCACGATGCGGTCGTAGTACTGGGCAGGGTCTTTCTCCACCTCAGGGTCGGAGGTGAGCAGGTGCTTGTACTTCTCAGCCAGTTCGGCCAGTTCCGGACGGTGTGTGGACTTCAGGTAGGTGACCATCCGCTCGTCGAAGGGGAATACGTCCCCGGTCGCGCCGAGTTCAGCCCCCATGTTGGTGATGGTGGCCTTGCCGGTGCAGCTGATGGAGCTGACGCCTGGGCCAAAGTATTCGATGATGGCGTTGGTTCCGCCGGCCACGGTCAGCACGCCGGCTAGGTAGATGATGACATCTTTAGGGGCGGTCCAGCCACTCAACTCACCGGTGAGGTGTACGCCCACCAGAGTGGGGTACTTGACCTCCCAGGGTAGGCCAGCCATGACGTCAGCGGCGTCCGCACCGCCAACACCGATCGCCAGACAGCCCAAACCGCCGGCGTTGGGAGTGTGGGAGTCGGTGCCGATGACCAGGCAGCCAGGGAAGGCGTAGTTCTCCAGATTGACCTGGTGGATGATGCCAGAGCCCGGCTTCCAGAAGCCCATGCCGTACTTGCGGCACGAAGACTCCAAGAACTGGAACACTTCGCTGCTTTCGTTCAGGGCGTCTTGAAGGTCGGATGAAGCGCCGACCCTAGCCTGGATCAAATGGTCGCAGTGGACGGTGGTTGGCACGGCAACTTCTTCTCGCCCGGACTGCATGAATTGCAAGATCGCCATCTGGCCGGTCACGTCTTGGTGGACGACCCGATCAGGGTTGAGCATGATGTAACTTTCGCCGGGGTCAAGCTCGGCGCCTTGGGCATCGTCTAAGTGGCCGAGAAGGAGTTTCTCGGCCAGGGTCAGTGGGCGGTTGAACCGTGACCTGACAACCTCCAGGTTGCGCTCCATCTTCTTATAGGCTTCTTCTACGAATTGGGGAGTTGAGTCGACGTTCATATATGGCTCCTAGCCGTGTTATCAGGTTAAATCGAATAATTTACAGGCAACCGTTCGTCTTGCGATCCCAGCTCCTCCCCAACCCAAACATCCCATCGATACCGGTCCTAAATCGGAAACTAAAATCACTGTTTGACGATATAAAACCTTTAAAGGGCGACCCTTTAAAGGTTTTATGGTCTCGGTCCCAGATGGCCGGTCCTGGGCTTGCTCAAGTCTGCCGTGGACCGGCGGAGTAGGGTTTTACTTACGCTTCATCTCAGAGGGGTCGACATTCTTGAAGTAGTCGTAGTTCTTGGCGATGTAATCGGACCACTCAGCGGGAACCGCATCCTCTGCGAAGATGGCCGTGACGGGGCAGACGGGCTCACAGGCGGCGCAGTCGATGCACTCGTCCGGGCTGATGTAATACATATCGTCTTCGTCACGGGTATAGATGCAGTCTACGGGGCAAACATCGACACAAGCCGAATCCTTAAGCCCTACGCAAGGTTCGACGATGATGTAGGTCATGGTGAGAGGCTCCTTTGATTCAATTCCGGAGTCAGTCCGCGTTGGCGCTGTCACGCCTGGCTGCGGCTGGCGAAAAATGCACTGGAATTATAGCATAGCCCGACGCCATTGCAACGCCTCTTCCCTTTCGTTCAAACCAGGCTGGGCAAAGGAAAACCACCGCGGTTTAGGCGGTGGTTTTAGCTTTTTTCTGTGGCTGGGCCGCTAGCTTAGAGAACTAGGCCGTAGGTGCGCTTTTTGCGTTTTAGAGAACTAGGCCGTAAGTGCGCTTTTTAATAGAAAGGTTCACAAAGGTTTCGGTGCGTTGGACTCCGTCGATGACTCCGACCTTTGTCCGCAAGAATGTGCCCAGGCCCTCCGCCGATTCCAGTCCGGCCCAGATGAACACGTCATAGGCGCCGGTGGTGATGGCTACGTAGTGGGCTTCGTCGAGTTTAGCGATGTGCTCTGCTACGGCGTCCGACTTGC
>VFHG01000176.1 GCA_009392075.1 SAR202 cluster bacterium | reverse complement strand
TCGGCGCAGGCATGAGTGGCGGAATCGCCTTCGTTTATGACAAAGAAGACTGTCTCGGGATCTCCTTCAATGACGGCATGGCCGACATGGAGGCGGTAACCGCCCCCGAAGACATCGGGATTCTCAAAGGGCTGATCGAAGACCACAAGAAGTACACAGGCAGCGCTTCGGCGACCGAGATACTGGCCGATTGGGATGCAGCTTTAAAGCGGTTCAAAAAGATCATGCCAAGAGATTACCGCCGGGTTTTGGAAGAGCGGAAGCGCAGGGCCGAGGAGGGTACGGAGCGGGAACTGGAAGCGGTCGGCAATGGGTAAACCGACAGGCTTCATGGATTCCGGCCGGCAACCCCCCGAACGGCGATCGGTAGGGGAAAGAAAGGGCGACTACCGGGAGTTTTACCAGCCCTGGGGCGAAGAACGCGCCAAAGAGCAGGGTTCACGCTGCATGGACTGCGCGGTGCCCTTCTGCCACATGGGCTGCCCCTTGGGCAACGTGATCCCCGATTTCAACCACCAAGTCTACCTGGGCGATTGGGAAGGGGCTTTAGGGATCCTGTTGTCCACCAACAATTTTCCCGAATTCACCGGCCGCATCTGTCCCGCGCCTTGCGAGGCCAGTTGCGTCCTAAGCATCAACTCGGACCCGGTCACCATCGAGTACATCGAGAAAGAAATCGTTGACCGGGGGTTCGAGAACGGCTGGATTAAGCCCGAGCCGCCAGCCAACCGGACCGGGAAAAAAGTTGCCGTAGTCGGCTCTGGCCCGGCAGGCCTGGCCGCCGCCCAGCAATTGAACCGCGCCGGACACTTGGTGACAGTCATCGAGCGCGCCGGCTACATCGGCGGACTGCTCGTTCTGGGAATTCCCGAATTCAAGCTGGGGAAATTCGTTGTTCAGCGCCGCGTCGACCTGATGGCCGCTGAAGGCATCACTTTTCTGACCGACACCCACGTTGGCGTGGACTATCCCGTCGACCGTCTGCTCTTTGAATTCGATGCCATATGCTTGGCCATCGGATCAACCAAGGCTAGGGAACTGGACGTTCCTGGCCGTGAGCTGGAGGGCGTTCATCTGGCGATGGATTACCTCTCCCAGCAGAACCGGGTGTTGTCTGGCGAGGAGATACCCGCCGACGAGCGGATTGATGCCGAGGGCAAACGGGTGGTGATCCTGGGCGGCGGTGACACCGGCGCAGATTGTCTTGGCACGGCTCATCGTCAGGGCGCCGAAGTGGTGCATCAGATCGAGCTGCTGGCCGAACCGCCCGATGAGCGGCCCTCCAACAACCCCTGGCCCCAGTGGCCGTTGATTCTCCGGACATCACCGGCACATGAAGAGGGCGGCATCCGCGATTATGCCGTGCTGACTAAGTCCTTCACTGGAAGCGACGGGAAATTGGAGAAACTCCATGGGGTGAAGGTTGAGTGGAAGGAAGGGGCTAATGGTGGCCTGCCGACCATGGAAGAGATTCCCGGCAGCGAGTTTGAGATTGAAACCGAACTGACTTTGCTGGCTATGGGATTCTTGCATCCCGAGCCCGACGGCATGCTGGACCAACTCGGCGTGGAATTGGACGGCCGAGGCAATGTCGCTATTGACGGGAAACGCATGAGCAGCGTCTCTAAAGTCTTTGCGGCTGGGGATGCCGCCAGGGGCCAGTCTTTGGTGGTCTGGGCCATAGCGGAGGGACGAGAGACCGCCCGCGCGATGGACCTCTTCCTTATGGGCGAGACTTCGCTTCCCCATTCCCTGCCCGAACAGGGTTAGTCGCTTTCAACAGCGCGTTACCCGCAGAAATCGCCCCCATCATAACCTTCCCACGCCGCTGGGAAAGGACCACGGCATCATCCCAATTTGGATTCCGCCCAATACCGACCCTCCCCAATGTCGCCCTGAGTGGAGCGAAGGGTCTCATTGCTCTCAGCACGTGTTGGTAATTTAGAAATGAGATTCCTCGGCTGGCGGCTCGGAATGACAGAGCGGCGCCGAAGGGACTTTGACTGACCGATGGAGAACTAGTTGCTTGGGGCGAACAACTGAAATACTTCGGCGAATATGGGTAGGCTGACGATCAACCGTATCCTCAAATTCCCGCCTTCCTGGCGCACTCCAAGGTTCTCGAAACCTTGAGACCGGTTTTCCTTCTCCAACGCTTCTGTGGCCTGCTCCATGGCCAAGCCAGCCACAGCCTGGTCCGGAAATCCGACCAGGGAATGGAAGACCACTAGGTCGCCCGGCAGTATATCGGCAGTTACTACCACACCAGTGCAGACGGACAACTCTTGGACGTCATCAAATAAAGGCACGGTGCTGCATCCGGAGAGCACCGCTGCCGCGAAGCCGGACGGCACGTCTGCCAACAGGCCAGACAGGCCTGGCGTATCCAGCAGAGTTGCGGACCGTCCATCAAAAGCATCAAGAGACGCTTCCGCCAGGGCTCTTGCATCATCGGGTGCGATCCCTTGCCCTGCCGCCGCTACGCCCGTGGTATCGTCAGCCGCTGCCATCGCCAGGACAGTTCCAAAGGCATTGATGCCCCAAACATCATGTCCCTCATAGGAAGTTGGACCGTCTCCGCCCAGATTGATGCCGAAGCCACCGGCCAAACGCAGTATGTCACCGATGGCGAATTCACTTTGGAATGGGGTGACCAGGCTACGGTTTTGAGTGTCTGCGGCAACCGCGATCCGGCTAACCAGCCCGGTGGCGATTGAAGGCAAGGCCACATCCATCCCAAGTATCTTTGGATTGATCAGGTCGGCCAGACTCTCGTTAGATTTCAGAGATTCCAGGTCCAGGAAAACCGCCGAGTTGAAACTCTCCGGCACCAACGATAGCAACTTGGTTAATTGGGCCAACCGCTCAGGGTCGGCGGGCGGGATCTCCGCATTGGCAAAGGTTCCATAGGGTATGGCTGTGGCCGTGGGAATAGGTACGGGAGTCGCCGTCGGTTCGACGGTGGGCGGCGCTGCCTCGGTGGCGAGTTTTGTTGCGGCCGTGCAGGCGACCAAAAAGACCAGCGCAAAGGCGGCAGCGAGAATCGCTACGACGGCTTGTTTCTTAGTTGGGAGATTCAAGGTAATTCTGGGTATCGGCGGCACGCTCTTTGTTGACATGGGTCAGATATTCTCTCATGTCCAACACCTGTACGGCGTTGGTGGTGCCCGAAACCCCCGGCGAGAACCCGTGGACGATGGTCACGACGTCGGTCTCTTCGATCGTCCCGCCATCCAGACCTGCCTGAATCACCGATGCCACCAGTCCGGCGACGTCCTGTTGGGGAGGGATGACGCCACCCGGCCGGATTCCCCACCCCATGCACAACTTCTGAAGCACAGCGCTATCATGGGAAAAGGCCACGATATTGGTGTTGGGCCGGTACCTGGACAACTCAAATGCTGCTCGTCCGGTACTGGTCACCACCACAGCTTTAGAACCGAGAGAGTGGACCAGCCGCGCCGCGGCGGAGGTAATCGCTTGGGTGCGGTCTCTCGAGTCCAGGTCGCTGAAATACGGGTAGATAGTCTCGGTTTCCGTTACCGTGGCATCGGCCATCTGAAAGGCCGCGAGCGGGTGTTCGCCGACCGCCGTCTCGTCGGAGAGCATGACGGCATCGCAGCCGTCTAGGACGGCGTTTGTCACGTCTGAAATCTCAGCCCTGGTCGGCGCCGGGGCAACAACCATGGACCAGAGCATCTGGGTGGCGATGACCGACACCTTGCCCGCTTCGTTGGACTTCTTCACCAATTGCTTCTGAACAAGGGGCACCCGTTCCATGGGAATCTCCACACCCAAATCGCCCCTGGCCACCATGATGCCGTCAACTTCGGGAAGGATCGTGTCTATGTTGTCGACACCTTCGCCGCGCTCCAGTTTGGCCATCACCAGCGCCTCGCTCCCGGCGGCGTTCAGATGCTCCTTGGCGTAGAGGATATCCTCAGCCGTGCGCACGAAAGACAATCCGACCCAATCGACGCCGTGCTCGACACCGAATTGAAGGGCTATCTTGTCCTGCTCGGTCAATACTGGGTCATCTATGGGCACACCGGGCAGGTTCACCCCTTTGTAAGACGACACAACCCCGGAAGACTGGACGATGGCATCGACTCGGGAAGGGCTAGATGCAGTGACGGTTAGCCGGACCGTCCCGTCGGCGATGAAGATGTTATGGCCCGTCGCGATGTGCCGGAATGCCCCCGGCTGGGGAAATGGCAGCACGCCTGGTTCGTTGGTTTCATGCTCCGGGACCAGGCTGATAGTGTCACCGGGGTTCAGAAGCACGGGCTCATTCAAAGTACCGAGGCGCAGCTTGATACCGCCAAGGTCTTGAAGGATCGCCACCGGTCGATTGTGTTTCTTGGAAAGACGCCTGATGTTGTCGATCACTTCGGCGTGTTCGTCCAACGTGCCATGGGAGAAGTTCAGCCGGGCGCAGTCTATGCCCTGGCTAATCAGCTGGTCCAGCATCTTGGGGTCTCTGGAGGAAGGGCCGATCGTGACCATGATCTTAGTTTTGCGCATAAGGGCTGCCTCATTCGCTAAGAGAACGGCTGCTAAATTTCGATTAAGAAAAATATAACAGACCTTAGAGTATTCTACGAACTGATGGACATCAGAGATTCAAACCAAAAAGCGTCCCGTATCATCGGGACGCCTTTTTTCAACTCTAGAGAAGCCGAAGGCTCACCGCTGTCAGCTAATAGCTACTTCCTGCCGGCGTCGAACCGGTCGGTGGCTGCCTTGATGCCAACGTAGCGGTTAGCCTGTAGTGCCTCTCGGCGCTCACTGGCCCAGTTTCTAGAAATCTCGATGCCCTGCACGCTGCCCTGGAAATGGGGCATGACGTAGCGGGCCAATAACTCGTAGCTGCGGTGAATCTTGTCACGCGGAGCCCAGTCCTCAACCCGAATCATGAATTTACCGAAGCCGCCAGAGATCTCTTGGAGCCGTTCGATGCCGGCGATGCAGTCGTCGGGAGTTCCGACGATCCACTGGTTGTGGTCAACCATATAGTCAACGATCTGGTCCCGAGGAACGTCGGGTACCGGGTTGCCCAGGGTTTCGCCAAAATATTCAGTGACGATATTGCCGGAGCCTTGCCGGATGTCCTTGAATGCCTGCTCTTTACTCTCGGCCAAGTGCATGCCCATCACGATGCCCCAGTCCTCCCGGTGCATCTTCTTGCCGTGTTCGGCCGCCGTTTCTTCAGCGATGGACCACAGCTCGGCCAGCGATGTTTTGCGGATGGTGTCCCGGGGCACGCTCAGCGACAGGACCGATGCCCCGTGCTTGCCGGCTAGCGTGACTCCCGCAGGCGATTCCACCGAGGCTACGGCCACCGGGACGATGGGATCCTGATATGGCCGCAGTTGGAGGACGGCATCGTTCATCTCAAACCAATCGGTCTTGACCGTGTAGGGCTCGGTGTTGGACATGAGCCGCATGATGGCGTCCAACGATTCTTCCATCATCGCCCGCTGTCTTTCGGGTTTTATGCCCAGCATCAACGCGTCAGATGCAAGGGCGCCGGGGCCGCAACCTAAAATCACCCGGCCTCGGGTTAGGTGATCGAGGAGGACCATCCGGTTGGCCACCATGAAAGGATGGTGGTAGGGCAGGCTGGTTACGCCGGTGCCCAGCCGGATGTGGCGAGTGCGCTCAGCGGCGGTGGCCATGAACATCTCTGGCGATGCGATGGTCTCCCAACCGGCGCTGTGGTGCTCGCCGATATAGGCCTCGTCAAAGCCAAGGGTATCCAACCATTGAAGAAGCTCCAGGTCTCTTTCCAAGGCCAGTGTGGGGTTCTCGCCCACGCGGTGGAATGGAGCCATGAAGACGCCGAATTTCATTCGTTTGAGGGCGGTCATTCCTGCATCCTCCGTGAGTGTTCAGTAACGTCAATTGCGCCCAAATTACTTGAATGGGCGGCAGGCTTACTGTAGGGGATATTCTAACACGCGGCTTCATGCGCGATGGGATAGTGAATATTGATTGAATATCAGTCGAAGAAAGTCCTAGATCACGGGGAGGGCGCTAAAGAAATACTAAGCCCCAATGATGCTGCTGCGGCGTTCCATCAATAGGGTGTCGCGCCATCGTCCGTAGAGGCAACCGATCCGCTCGCGGGTGCCAACAGACCGGAACCCGCAGGCGACGTGGATGGCTATACTTGCCTCATTTTCCACGAAGATGCTGGCTTGCAAGGTCCAGACCCCGACAAATTCTGAGGCTGAGACCAGGTGATTCAGCAGGAGTTTCCCTGCTCCAGGCCCCGAAAGCCCTCGGCGACATAAACACTGACTTCAGCCACTCCGGAGTAGGCGTCGCGAGATGATACGGGGCTGATCGCTGCCCAACCTACCACTAGGTTTCCGTCCTTAGCCACCAAACGGCTGTCCGGACGGTGGTTGTCGTTCCAGCGTTCCCAAGGAGGAGCTTCTGTTTCGACTGTGGCATTCCCAGTCGCGATGCCCTCTTGGTAGATCTCTATAATCGCCTCCCAGTTTCCCGCCCCATGTTTTCGACGATGCAATTTGCTGGTTTCATTCCGGTGTCAAAACCCGTTGATCAGCGCCCTTGGACCGCTGCCTGACGCGGCCGTAAGAACAAACTCCCCTTCACGAGACAATACATTGTAGGTTCAGCGCCTAATGGCATAAACCTGGCGAAGAAATCAGGTATGAGCCGGACTCCGGGCCATGATGCCACCAAAGTGACACCAACCCGACGAACGTGGTATCGTTGCTGGCACAATCCCCCCAGGTTTAGGGGCGCTCAAATCATGTACCGGAAAATACCGGCAGGAGAGGTTGCTAGATGCCTAAGATTAAGCACATCGCCATTGCCACTCAGGATGCAGAAAAGACTGCGGCATTTTACAAAGATGTCTTCGGACTGCGTGAGATTGCCCAGTTGGAAAGCGCCAACGCCAACGGATATTTCCTTAGCGACGGCAACGTCAATATGGCTATTTTGGACTTCCAGAATGACGATGTAGCCGGAGAGCGCGGTAAGGACTATAGCGGCATCCATCACATCGGTTTCGAGGTCGAGGATCTGGCGGATGTTGAGGCGAAATTGGCCGCCAATAACTCGGCTCCAATGGACAAGGTCAACAAGGCCCTTGGTGTTGGAATGGGGGACGGCCCCCGCCACGCCAACGTCGAGATCAAGTACACCGGCCCCAACGGCGAGATGATTGACGTCTCGGAGCACGGCTGGGTCGGCACCCGCGGCTTCGACTAGGCAAAGACCGACAGAAAAAGACTTAAAAAGATTGGCCCTTCCAGCTGGAGGGGCCGGTCTTTTTGTTGCCTATCTTCGGTTCCTGTTTAGGCAGGTTTGAAGGCTAGGGCTGGCGCCTCTTCGTCCAGTTCCTCAGCGTCCAAGACCAGATTCATCCCGGTCTCGATGCCCTGCGGGTTCGTACCGTCCACGCCGTTGATCATGGCGCTGATTCTGGGACCTTCTTCAAGGTCGACTATTCCGGTGCAATACGGCTTGTCCCGCCCGTAACCTTTGGCGGCCATCTTGACCGGGACGATGGATATGCAAGTGAAGGTGCTGAGTGTGGCTTTGCCGCTAAACTGGTACCACTTCATGTTGAACCCGTGGCATTCCGGGCACATAGGCCGGGGCTCGGGCGATAGGTGGCCGCAGTCCTGGCACTTTACACCAACCAGTTTCTTTTCCTCTTTGAGCTTGTTGTAGAAGGCGGCGGAGTTGAATTCGCTGGTCATGCTTACGACTCCCGGCGCAGGACGTTGACTACGCAGGTCCCGCCGGTGCCGCCCACATTGTGGGTCAGACCAACGGTTGGGTTGGCCTTTTTAACCTGTCGTTCTCCAGCTTCGCCACGAAGTTGGTGGTAGATCTCAATGATCTGGCCGACGCCGGAAGCGCCCACCGGATGACCCTTCGCCTTCAGTCCGCCTGAGGAGTTAATGGGGTGGTCTCCGTCCAGCGCGGTGCGTCCTTCGTCCACGGCGCGGGGGCCTTCGCCAGGAGCGAAGAAGCCCAGGTCTTCAGTAGCCACGATCTCAGCGATGGTGAAGCAGTCGTGGACCTCCGCGAGGTCAATGTCAGCCACGGTGATGCCAGCCATGTCATAGGCCTGTTGTGAAGCGGCCTTGGCGGCCGATAGCGAAGTTAGCTCATCTGAGTCGTGCAGTGGTTTGCCGGTAGCCTGTCCGATCCCTGCGATGTTGATTGGCATGTCGGTAAAGTTATGGGCAATCTCTTCGGACACCAGCAGCACACAGGATGCGCCGTCGGTGATTGGGGCGCAGTCGTATAGCCGCAGGGGCCAGGCGATCCAGGGATTGGCCCGTGGGTCTTGCAGGAAGTCCATGTCGGTCTTGTAGTCCGGCACGTCCTGCCCTCGCTCTTGGGCCCGGGAGATGCGCCGCTCCATCATTTCCGTGACGGTCTGCTGGAACTGGGCCTTTGGGTTTAGGGCGCCATTGCTGTGGTTCTTGATGGCGACCTTCAACAAGTGGTCAAGGTTGGTCTCGTAGCGGTCCATATGCGCTTTGGCGATGGCTCCGAAGATACCGGGGAACGTCAGGCCTGCCGGGACTTCATACAGACCGTCCGCAGCCGACGCTAGGACATCGGTGACGCCGTCGGTGGGCAGGTTTGTCATCTTCTCCATGCCGCCGACCAAGACAACGTCGTACATGCCGCTGGCGATGGCCATCACGCCCTCCCTGAGGGCGCTACCGCTACTGGCGCAGGCATTCTCAATACGGGTGATAGGAATCGGGGTGATGCCGAGCCAGTCGGCCACGATGGGAGCGGTGTGGCCCTGGTGCTCAAACAGGTCTGAGGAGTAGTTCCCCACATAGGCGCATTCGATGTCCTGGATATCGAACCCGCGGTCCATGTTCTGTACCATATCTTGGAAGGCCTCGACGAAGAGGTCGCGGGTGTCTTTGTCGGGGAAGGCCCCAAATTGGGACAACCCTGCGCCTACGATCGAGACGGGGCGGCCCAGTTGGCGCTTCTTGTTGATGGTGGCCATTTGATTCTCTCCAGCCGTTGGATATGTGCAAAATGTAGTCCGGCGTCAGGTCCATTGGCCCACGGCCGCCGGACGCCCGTAATGATATCAAACAAGTTGGCGCCTCATAAGAGGCCCGCTTAACCCAGGCCCGATAAACTAGGAAGGCCGGTCGATCCGCTCTTGTTCTCTTTCTTCTGCTTTGTCCCTTAGAGGCCGGCCCTTGTCGGGTTCTGGGTCCTTGATTACGCCGTACGATTCCAGCGCTTCGTGGCCTTCAGGCAGGTATTCGGTGATGGGGTAGCCGTCCTTGTTTACGAACAACAAGCAATGACAATACTTGTAGATCTGCATGTCGTCGCAGGCACAGATCCAGGTGCGATGTTTTATCTCTTCGTTCTTGTCCGGGTAGAAACGGCAGGGGCATAGGGGTCGGCCGATCTCATCGATGTTCTGGGCCAGGCCCAGGATGACCTGTTCCGTGACGCCTTCCACGGGGGAGACATAGGTCCCGGACTTCTCGGTGTATTTCTCAACGAAGACCCGCATCCTCTGGATCGCTTTTTCGCTTGGCTGTTCTGCCATCTGGATATCCTTACGGCACGACGCCGTTGATCGATTGGGATGGTGTTTCGGACTTTGGCTACTCTATTTAGTTACGTTAGGATGTCATTTCAGGTTCTAGGATTCAATTCCGGCCAGCAGTTACCTATTCTAAGACATCCGGTCGCCATTAAACCAGACTATCTTTTGCGGTTAGGCTCCTTTGACGATTGCTTGACACATCTGAGCGCCCTGCAGGACCTCGGCGATCACGGCTGTTTCCCAGGTGGTGTGGAAGTCGCGCACGCCGATGCCAACCGGGATGGCCGAGATACCCTTCTCGATAAATACGTTGGCGTCTGACCCGCCGCCGGTTGTTTCCAGAATGGGTTCCAGGCCCATCTCGACCAACGCCTTGCCGATGATGGCAACGGCATCGCTGTTGGGATCTACGTTGTAGGCTTGGTAGGTGTTCACGATATCCAGGTCGATCTTCGCTTCGGGGAATCTGGAGGCAACCTCTTCAAAGACCCCCCGGAATTTACGTTCAACATCGGCTAACTTTTCGTTGCTCCGGCTCCGGAACTCGCCGTCTAAGAAAGCTTGCTCCGGAATGATGTTGCGCTTCAGGCCGCCTTCCATCCGGCCTATATTCGCCGTGGTCTCTTCGTCGATGCGGCCCAATGGCAGACGCCCCAGGATATCGGCGGCGATGAGCAAAGCGGAAATTCCCTTTTCGGGTTCCAGCCCCGCATGGGCGGCCCGGCCTGTGATCTGAGCCGTGACCACGTTCTGGGACGGGGCCGATAGGATTATCCGGTTGGGAGGCCCCTCCCCGTCGAATACTATGCCCTCTTTGGCCGCGACCATGCTGAAGTTTAGGTGATGCGCCCCCACCAGACCGCCTTCTTCGTGGCGGGTGAATACCACC